>JADYZQ010000036.1 GCA_020853015.1 Deltaproteobacteria bacterium | reverse complement strand
TGGCTACCAATAAAGCGTCCAACAATTTTTCCGCGTCGACGAGCCCCAAATTGACCATCGCCTGAATGTCATCCTGATCCTTGGCCGGGAACGGCTTCCACTTTCTAACAACCACGTCCACGACATCCAAGGCTAAGACCTGAAGGTTCCTTAGCTCCTCATTTAGATCGTCAATCCGATAAAATAATCGGCCGAGGCGGCAAAAGGTGTAAATGAAAATTAAATTAAACATTAATTATTTCGATAACTTACTAATCCACCCTTCCTACATGGAAACTATTTGTCTTATACTGCCGATAGCAGTAGCAGGGGGTATGATTAAGAAGGTAGTCATTCTCCCCAAAGCCAAAAAGGATCTCCGAGGAATCCCAAGCTACCTTCGCAAAAAATTTAGAACCTGGGTTGAATCTGTAGAATTACAGGGTCTCGAAGAGGTTAAGAAGATCCCAGGCTATCATGACCATCCATTAAAAGGTGGTCGGCAAGGACAACGCGCCATTTCTTTAAACGACCAATATCGGGCGGTCTACGAAGTGAAAGGCAATGAAGTGGAATTCGCGGAAGTTCAGGAGGTCAACAAACATGACTACTAAAAGTGACGCCATAAAATTTCTCGAAGATCTGGATGGCCCGCTTAGCTTCGGCGATATGGTCGCTAGTTTAAGGCAATCGGATCAGATCTCCCAAAGCGCCCTTGCTGAAAAGCTGGGAATAAGCCCCCAAAACTTGAGCGATATTGAAAATGGGAGAAAGGGCGTAAGCCTTAAAAAGGCGGCCGAGTTTGCCAAGGCAATGGGATATTCTGAAGTCCTCTTCGTCGAAAAAGCTCTTCAAGAAGAGCTCAACAGGGACGGATTTAATTACCAAGTTCATTTGGAATCTCTTCCGGCTTGAGTAAATGGGCCCTCCCATACCTTAGGGATGAATTTCGATTCCAAATTTTTTTCCACAATACTCCCACAAAAGAGACGTGATGGACCCAATAATGACCTCACAATGTCTTGACCCACCATGGGAAGACACCGTGAAAAGTCGTTATTTTTCATTCTATTAATCAAATGCAGGAGTAAGCGGGAAAATTCCCCGAGCAGCTTCGGGAGCAAGGAGTCGCTGGTTCAAATCCAGTCGCCCCGACCATTTTTCAACCACTTAGGGGATGCGCCCTAGGTGGTTGGAGAAATTTTCCCAAAATTCCCCCACGATTTTATTTTTGATCTCCATGCACGACCCGGAATGTGCCGCGTTGATTCGTGCATGGCCGGCAATTGCTCCACGGCCTCGCGCAATGGCTGGTAGTCGACTGCAGCAGCTTGCGAGGGTCTTTCTCCCTACGAGCCAGTGCCGTCCGTCACTCACACTGACCCGGAGGCGACTCCGCGTCCGCGACCGGCCCGATGTAGGGGAAACTGTCTTGGATCAGGTCGGGATTCGAGGTGTCGCTTGGCAGAAAACCGGGGCAAGAATCATGCCCCCAGTAATTACCTTTTCCGTCGACCGAGAGCTCGACCGGCCCCTCGACTTCTCCGAGGACGGCGAGCGTATTGCCGACGAAGTCGTTGAGCGACACCTTCGCTCCGAAGGGCATGCGGCAACACTCCAACAAGAAGAGGCCATTCTCGCTGTCCGTGATGGCGTTTCCGGTGACCGTTCCGGTTTCAAAGGCATTGATGGCCAAGAGGATGCCGGCGAATTCCGCGTTCCTGACCGTGTTGTCCCGCAGAACGGGATTTTCGGTGGATGCGGCCTGAAGGCCGACCACGACCGGTCCATAGACAGTATTGCCCTCCACGAGGACGTTCTTGGAGTTGAGATCATGGCCACGATTGTGGTTCACCAGGCTAATGCCGTCCGACACCTGGCCCACAACGTTGCGACGGAAGACGGTGCGATCCGACGCCGATTCGGCGACGAGACCGTTGCCTTGGCGGTTCGGGATTTCGATATCGTTCTCCTCGATGACGTTTCTTTCGGCCCAGGCGTTGGGATTCCTGGTGCCCACGAACACCCTGTCGCCGACCGTGAAGTTGTAGGAGAACACCGGGCCCAGGACGCGCACCCCTTCTCCGGACCATCCGTTGGTCCCTTCGTCCATGCCGCCCGGGAAGAGCGGGCCAGGGACCCACCACTCGGCGCTCGGTCCGACGTAGGTGTTGCCCCGGACCAGGTTGTCGTCCGAATCGTGGTTGATGCTGATGCCGCCCGAGGCGGCGGCGAACGAGTGGATCGTGTTGCCGAGGATCTCGTTGCCGTCCGACGCGATGATCTCGACGCCGCGATAGCGGTTGTTCAGCGTGTTGTGAAGGATGCGATTGTGGGTCCCCGGCTTCGCCGCATTCGCAAGCTTGCGGTTGGCGATGACGACGCCGAAGTCGAAGTTCTCAATCACGCAGTTCTCGACGGTCACGCCCGAGGTCCCGTCGGCCAGAAGCACGGCCGTGGTCGGCATGGACGAGACCGAAGGCTGGAACGGCATTCCGGACCGGGTCCAACCCCAAGAGGCTTCCTGACCGTCGACCGACGGCGTCAGCCGATGACCCTGGCAATCGAGCGTCATTCCCGAGGAAAGCACCAGGGTCTCGGTCAGGACCACGTCCGCCGCAAGCACACAACGCCCGTCCTCAAGCGTGGTGGGCGGCTGGCAAGCGGCGATGACTGTGGCGGGATACGACGGGCCCTTAGACCTGTCGGCCCTGGCCGCCGCCGAAGGGATCAGCTCGCCCGGCGTGATCCATGCCACCGCCGCGCCTAGCGGCATCAAGAGCCTAACCGACAAGATCGCTGTTTTTATAAAAAAATATAACCCCTTTCTCATACCCACTCCTTACCCTTGAAATTGAAAATGGCCCATTAATTCCATGTATTTCCATATTATGTACAAATAATCATCCCTCGTCTCCCCCAAAATCGATAAAGCAGGTACAGAGAATGGCGGTTATTATTCCCTAGGACTCGAACTTGGGCTCCGATCTTGGGAACCGGCGGGAGCCCCTTCATTCGTCAACACCCCTTGGGCGCTTAAAAAGGGGTTTTCAAATTAATAGTCCAAAAGTAACCTAATATAAGGGATGAGAAGAAAAGAGGGTGGTACGGAATGCTTCCTTTTTATTTTTTTCTCATCGTAACTTTACTTCTTCATGTTCCAGTCGCTCAGGCCAAAATAAAGCCGGCGCCGGGCGATATTGTGCTCACCGGCACGTGGCGCCCCGTGTCCGGGACTCCTCCTATCGATTGCCAAGGCGGAAAAATTAGGGCGGAAAAACCTTACAAGTTAAATGGCGATCCCCATCGACATCGCATTCCCTCCAAGCCGGAGGTCCTGATCTATCTCAAGGATGTCTATAACGTGGAGATCAAAAACTGCGACCTATCCGGAGGTGATACCGCCATCTTTATCGTTGGAGGAGGCGGGCATAAAATCACCAACAATAAAATTACCGCCATCAATGGCGTTCAGATATTTTCTTCCAGTGACAACCTTATCCAGGATAACCTGATCCGGTACGGCGACGCGGGGGTTCTGGTCAGGATGAACTCCGACCGGAACCAGGTGATTCAGAATACCGTGCAACTTTCCGAAGCTTTGGCGGAGGGCGGGCCCGCCGTAGGCGCATACTCGTCGCCCGGCGATGCGGTGGTCAACATCTTCATCGAGGGCGAATTGACCCAAGTGCTGAATGACGCCCACACCCTTGAGGATCTGCAAATCAAGGACAATAAAATGGATCTTCGCGGCGGTGGGCCTGGACCGGATGACGATGGATTTATGGGGATTGCACTGAATGGCCGGACTGAAGGAGGTAGGGCGTTGAATAATACCATCGAGGGAGGAATTTTTGCCATCACCAGCTGGGGGTATGAGAAATTTTTGCCGGTGATTATTCCCGGCTGGTGCAGCGAGGATGCGACTCGTCGGTGCAACCCACCGGGGTGGGGGGACGGCGACGATTGCTTTATGCGCGGATTTGACAGGAAATCAAAGGGACGGTGCGAGGGGACCGTTTTTTTGTGGGGCGAAACAACCGAAGTTTTGGACTCTCAATTTATCGGAAACACCATATCCGGGGCTATTGTTTGCCTATCGGCATATCTTGCGCCCACGAGCTTGATTGCGAGCAACGATGCGAGCGGGTGTACGATAGGTATCGAAATTGGAGATTACATGCTGGAATCCGGCAAAGTGCTCGGAAATATCGTCCAGGACAGCGGCCTCGCCTTCTCGATTTTCAATGCGCTCGGTCTTCATGCGGGGGCCGAGATTTCCTACAACGATTTTTCCGGCTATGAAACGGCCGTCGCTGCGCAGCAAGTGTTGTGCGATGCGAACGAATGTAGTTTTGAACCGGATCCTAACGGATATCAGTTGGAAACTGTCTTAAGCCGCAACCATTGGGGCGCGCATTGCGAACCTCCCGGCCTGCCGCCGACAGTCGCCACTCCAGAGTCCTATGGCTTTCCTGTGGCCGAAATGTACCGGAACGACTCGCCGGAGGATTTTGGTCCTTTTTGCAATTGAGAGGGCTATTCTTCCATGCGCGGGAAGCTGCGGGAAAAAATCCACACCGTCGTCTTCGAATCCGACACCGCAGCGGGCAAGGCCTTCGACGTCGCCCTCATCACCTTGATCCTGCTTTCGGTGCTCACCGTCCTGCTCGAGAGCGTCGCGAGCCTGCGGGAGCGCTACGGCGCCGCGCTCCACGTCCTCGAATGGACCTTCACCATCGTCTTCACCATCGAGTACCTGCTGCGGCTCTACTGCGTGCAGCGCCCCCTCGCCTACGCGCGCAGCTTCTTCGGAGTCGTCGACCTAATGGCCTGCCTGCCGATGTATCTGAACTTCTTCATTCCCGGGGCCCATTCGCTGATCGTCGTGCGCTCGCTACGTCTATTGCGCATCTTCCGGGTCTTCAAGCTCAGCCACTATTTCCAGGAGGGGCAGGTGATCGTGCAGGCGCTGCGCGCCAGCCGCTACAAGATCCTCGTCTTCCTCTTTTCCATCCTCATCGTCGTGATCATCTCGGGCAGCCTGATGTACCTGGTCGAGGGACCCGCGAGCGGCTTCAAGGACATCCCTGTCAGCCTCTACTGGTCGGTGGTCACGATGACCACGGTCGGCTACGGCGACATCGCCCCGAGGACGCCGTTGGGGCAATTCCTCGCCTCGCTCCTGATGATCGTCGGCTACTCGATCATCGCGGTGCCCACCGGCATCGTGACCAGCGAATTCACCCGGCTGCGGGGCATTACCCGCAACGCCTGCCCGGTCTGCGGCGCCGAGGGGCATGACCCGGACGCCCTGCATTGCAAGTTTTGCGGCGGCCGGCTTTGAGCCCGCGTCTCGAACGGGAAATGATTGCACCCTCGATTCGGCCCTGCTCCCGTAGGCGGATCCTTAGGGCCGATAAGACGCCGATGGTCCACTTTTCACGTGTCAATCCCAGGGCGAAACCCGTCCCACTCTCCACCCAACTTCCCTGTTCGACGAAGCCTTACAGGCGGGTCACTTCATGGGATTGTGGGTGGGCTCCCGCGCCAATATGCGCTTGAAGCGCGCCAGCAGCTCCGGAGTCGGCATCAAACCCAGAGTTCGGATCACTTCCATCCAATACGAAGGCGGCCTCGCCTGGCTCGGCGTGAAGCGGGCATATTGTCTATTGTCGAGCATTACTTCCTCGATCGGAGCTCCTCGGAATTCCAAACCGCGGTACATCAAACAAAGGACGTAATATTCCCAAAGCTTGCTCAGCTCAAGGCGGTCGGCGGAGTCCGCCCGATCCCAGCGCTCCCGCCACTCCCGCTCGACCGCTGTGGATTCGGGTAGACTCCGTTCGGTCGGCTGCATGCCATCGGGCGCCGGCTCGAGCGCATTTTCGGACGAAGGCAATTCGAAATCCGCTTCTACCGCCGCCTCAGCATCCGGCTCTCGGGAGTCCGCCTCGGCGCCACCGTCCTCCTCCTCGGTTTGGAACTCTTCCACCACCTCCGGCGCCAGATAATTCACCGAGGTCTCCACAGGTTGGAGGTAGATTCCCCCTCCCTGTTCCGGCAAGACCGCGACCGCCAACGCGTGCCCCGGCCCACGCACCTCTCTCCCCTTCGCTATAAAGCCGTCGGCCTTCATGGCGGGAATGCCGGCGAGCCTCAATAAGGCCACGGTCAATTCGGAGAGCTCCGCGCATTGACCGCCGCCCGCCTGAAGGATGAATTCCAAATACTCGTTGGGGCCCACCAGCGTTCCCCGGCTCGCCCGCTGCTGGAGCCATTGGAACATCTCCAGCTTGGCACCTTCATAGCGGTGGTACTTGAAATGGCGGACGACGAAACCCTGGATTCGCCGGATGACCTCACCCACCGGTCTTTTCCGAACCTCCGCGACGAGGCGCCGAATCGGCGGGGGCATCGATTCGAGCGGGACGGTCCGGGTCAAGGCGGAGTAGGCGCCGCCTATCGCTTCGTCCCGGCGCAAGGCCTCGACACCGATATTGTCCAGCTCTTCGGAAACCCGTCCGTCGGCTAGCTCGAATAGAACGCGTCCGCCCCGGCGCAACAAGGCCTTGCCGCCAAGCGGCGTCGGTACCGTTTGGAATGCGACCTCCGGGTTCAGCTTGGCGATCACCCGCTTCCCGCCGCCGCGGCTGAGGTCTCCGGCGGCCCAGCCCGGCAGCTCGCTCCACCGGCCGTGGACGGGATCCCATTCGCCGTGCAGGCCAAGGATCAAATACTCGCTCCCCCCGGACAAGGGGCTCTCGAGACGCATCAGCATCCGGTTTTCGCCGTCCTGTTCCGGAGTATTCACTGCCGTGGTCGTTGGATCCAGGTACTCGGAGGGGCCGACCTCGGGTTTTCGGGAATTCGACACGGGCGGATCGCTTTTACCGCGCGCCCTGGCTCGCGAGCCCTCCCGGATCTCCCGCACGTAACGATGAAATATCAGCTCCAAGGCATCATCGGTAAAGCCCCAGGCCTCCGGGGGCGGGATTTCCTCGCCACGCAAACCGGCCTCGTAGGCAATTTCCGACCTTATGAGAGAGGAACTTTCCTTCGATATCTGGTCCTTGACGTCCACAAAGACGGTGATTCTAGCATCCCTGAGATCGGCCCAGGCGAGCTTGGCCAGGTGCTCCACCCAGTCCAAGACCATTCCCCAGCCTTGGCGCTTCGCCTCGTAAACCAGCTGTTGGAAGCCTGCGAAATCTTCCGTCCGCACGATCCGATCGATCCTTTCGAAGGTCCCGCGGGGCGGGAGATTGGAAGGGAGTTCCGTCACCCCGTTGCTTAAGACTTCCAAACCGCGGACCTTGAGCGCCACGCCATGATCTCGAGAGCCGGGGGCCATTTGGGACTGTCGCAGGAAATCCTCGATGGCCGCTTCCGGCCCCACCGACTGGTCCCGGACGGTGAAACCGCCGTTGCGCCTCAGGAAGTCCTTCACCTCTTCCGTTCGGCGGAGGGCCTGGCCGAGGGCCATTCCCTCGGAATAGGAGCGGTTCACCCCATAGATCATCGAACCCGCCCGCACGCTATGGAAGGTGCCCCTCAACCACCCGCCCACCTGCACGGGGATCACCGTGATCCCCAACGCGCGGCGTCCGTTGAGGAGCCTCTGCAGCCCCTCAAGGTTTTCCTCCAAATAGAAATTTCCGAACATGTAGAGGACGCTTCCGGGAGGGAGTCTCCGTTGGAGGGAGGCGTCTTCCATCAATCGGCTGACGGGGGCGTAGATCGTCGACGGATGCTCCTTCACCGCGCGAATCACGGAGAGGGTAGATTTGGCCGCTTCGGGGGGAAGAAAGGACTTATGCGAACCCGCGCCGACGAGGAGAGTTAGGCTGTCCCCCTGCGGCAGGCTCGTTTCGGCCAAGGTGCCGGCCACGGCGGCCACGGCGTCTCCCGCCGATTCGACCGCCATGACGCCCGCCTCGATCGCGATCGCGATTCGGGTGCCCTGCTGCAGATGGTGTCGCTCTTCGTACCAAACGCCGTTCAGCTCGCGCACCCTCCCGGCGACCGAGTCGCCGTTCTTCAACTCCCGCAACTCGGCGAAATCCGCGCCCCGGGGGTTGCGGGCTCGGCTGCGATGCCGCCCGCCGTTATGGAAGCCCCGCAGGCTGGCGCCCTCGGTGCCGAGCCGGTCGCGAAACCGCGCCACCTGAAGCCGGATCTCCTTGGCGAGGCGGGCCATGGCGCTGGGGGGGAGGGCCTCCGGCAAGGAGGAGGGCCTTTCCCGCTGCGCGGCGTAGTCGAGAAAGACGAGGAGAGCGCCATATTCCAGCGACTCGGGCTTCATCGTTTCCAGAATTTCCAGCGCCTCCACGCTGCCCATTCCGCACAAGGCATGGGCCAGGGTCGATTGGGCAAAAGGTCTGGAATCCGGAAGCAACCCACGGAGCAACTCCAAAGCTCTGGGACCGCCAATCTCGCCTAGGGCCTGCATCGCTGATTCCCAAACGGGCTTGGTCAGCAGGCCCCCGAGGATGGCCACTCCTTCCGGATCGCCCATTTTGGCCAAGGCCTTGGCCGCCGCCAAACGAACGTGGTCGTCACGGTCTTGGGCTAAGGGAAGCAATAGACTCCGGGCCGCCGGCCCGCCGATTTTCCCCAATGCCGCCGCAACCGCGTATCGTACCGACTCATTGGCGTATTGGCTTAGATTTCGCATCAGATTCAGGGCCTCGGGTCCCCCGATTTTGCCCAAGGCCTCCGCGACGCTCTTGACCACGGGGACGCTGGAATCCGAAATCATCCTGCGCAGCAGGTCGATCGCCTGGGCTCCCCCGATCTTTCCCAGCGCCTCCGCGACGCTGCGGCGCACAAAGCAATCATCGCTTGCCGCAAGCACTGCCAACAGTTCGACCGCCTCGGGTTTTCCCGATTTCCCCAATCCCATCGCAATGGGCGCATGGAGGCTGGGATCGGCCATCATCTCCTCCCAAAATAGCGGAAGGATCGACGAGTTTCCGGGCATTCCGCCGAGGAGGGATATAATCCGGCGGCGCACCGGAGCGGCAGGGTCTCGATGGAACATGGTCCACAGTAAGTCGAAGGTCTCGGGGTCCTTGAACCTGGCCAATGCCTCCGCCGCGGCCACGCGCACCCAGCAGTCAGGGTCTTGGCTCAAACGAAGCAATGGAGCCTTGGCGTCGGGTCCGCCAATGGCTCCCAACGACTCCGCGACGGCGACCCGCACCGCCTGTTCCTCATCTTGGACGAGGCCTCGGAGCAGCCCGATAGCGCGGGCCCCGCCGAGTATTTCCAGCGCCTTCACCGCGGAAAACCTGATCCCGGCTTCGGGGCTCTGGACCCACCCCCCCATGAATGCCCAGCCATCGGGGTCGCCTAATTTCATCAAAAGCACCGCCGCCTCAATCGGGCCGTCGGCCGTAGCGGGATCGCCGGCACGCGTCTTCCCCTTCCGCTCCATCAATCTCCGGATCCTTTGCTTGATTTCCGGGGAGACCTTGGCTTCCCCCGAGTCTGTCGCCGCCCCTCCCACTCCCGGCACCAGATATACCGCATCTCCCGCCTCGAAGGGAGGCACCGTTTCTCTCAGGGCCGGAAGGTAGATGCGCGTCTCCCCCCGCTCGCCCTCCAGGACAATCCTTGCCCCCTCGACCGCGACCACCCGCCACTCCTCCCTGCCCGCCGGCGCGATCTCTCCGTCCCCAAGCGGGACGAGGCTTTCGGCCCTGTTTTTTCCGTTCTCTCGCACCTTGTAGTGGTAGTCTTCGGGAAGACGTAGCAACGACAGATCCGCGCTCTTTCCCTCCAGGTAATTGCGGGCGGCCTCGAGCTTGGCCTCTTCGACGTCTCCGTAGATCGAGGCGTAATCCAGCAGGGCCTTGGCGATTTTTTTCGCCTTGCGCTCAGTGTTATAAACCGTATTTTCCCGGTTAATATCCCCTGACCCGCGCCCCTTCGCGATCTCTCGGGCGGTTCGTAGCTTCAGGGCCCCGCCCGCCGCGCTGATCGCCGCGATCTCCTCCAATTGGCCCTTCTCCAGCGAGCTCGTCTTCCCCTCCATCGCCTGCCGCGCGTACTGGTCCAGGCTCTCCTCCACAATCTCCATCCCCGTGTCCACGGCCAGGTGCCCTATCCCCTTCGCACCGTTCGCCGTGTACCTCCTCCACGCGTTCTTCAACACCTGCTTCGCCGTCGCGCCCCCGGGGCCTCCCTCCAGGCCACCCGTCAGCGCCATCGCACCCCCTGTCGCCAGCGCGTCCTTCCCCCAACTCCCAATCGTTTCTTCACCCTCCCTCACCTCTCCGCTGGTGACCGCCAGTACGTTCTCCGCCGCCGTCAGCTGCACCCCCAACTTGAACCCGTTTGCCATCCGGTCCATGGCCCCCAGCGTCCGCGCCGCGCTCAATACCCTCCCCAAGGCTCCCGTCCCCTGAATCGCCAGACTCAACCCCTTCGTCGCCGACGCGATCGCCAGCATCACCGCCACCGTCTGCACCAGCCCCAAAAACTGCTCCGCACCGTCCATCTCCGCCGCTTCCAAGGCCCGGTACAGTTCGCCTCCCGACTTCAGCGACTCGAACAGCTCCTGCGCGATGCCCTTTAATTCCTCCTCCCTCTCCGCCTCCGTCAGCCGGTAGATCAGACCGTTCAACTGCCGCTGCGCGGACTTAATGTCCTCGATGTCCCCACCATGGAACCACGACGCCATGTTCGATCCCACCCTAGAGATGAACTTATGCTGCTTGTACCCGTACCAAAGCCCGTGCTTCGCTCGCTCCAAACCCTGGATCATCCGCAAGATCTGGGTCCTGCGGACTTCATTCCGCATCTTGAGCTCAGGGGCGTCCAGCAAAACCCGGCCCCCCATCTTCAGCGAGTACTCCCAGGCATCGCTGGACTGAACCAGCTCCTCAAACGCCCCACGCTGGGAGCTCGGCAAGGTCATGAGCATCTTCTTGAGCGACGCCCCAACCAGCTGGTGCCTCAGCCGGGTGATCTTATAATCCTCCTTGCCGAACACCGGCCCGTGCAGGAATTCCCGCAGCTCCGCTTGGAACCGCTTGAAGTCCCCCTCGGTCCGCATGGCTCTCGCGGACTTCAGCAACCCCTCCGTCCGCCTCAGGATATAGGCCCGCAGCTCCCCGCGAGGGTCCCCCGCCAGCTCCACCGTGCTGTACTTGTCACGGATCACCTGGCAGCCCTGCCAAATCCGGTCGTCCGCCGCCATCAACCATAGGCTCGCCAGCTGCGCCTCGGCCTCCGAGCGGGCGCCAGCGCCCGGGCTCTTTTCCTTCGCCAGCTCCTCCATCTCCCGAACCCGATCCTGAGGGATTCCCTCAAACCCTGTTTCGGTCATCAGTCGGGCGTACTCGCTCCGCTCCGACAGCGGGGCCGCTTGGATCGCCTCCGCTTCCCGGTAATACACCCCCACCGACTTGAGGATCGCCTCCGCCGCACCCGTCGCGATCTCCAGATCACCATCCTCGACCCCTAAGTTCCACCAATTCCATGTCGAGATCCCCTTCGTCAGCGCATAGGACTCCGCGTCCGAGAGCATCTCCAGCCCTTCCGCCGCCGCGTGGATCCCCTTGACCAACTCGCAGCGCTCCTCTTTGCCCAAGCCGGAATCCTTGCTTAAAAGCCCCGCCAGCCGCTCCCGTCCCGATCTCGACGAGAGGTACCTTCTTACAAAGGACTCTCCGTCGATCTCGATCAGCTTTCTCTGGAGATCTCGAACCTGCGCCCTCGCCTCTGCCGACGTCAGGCTCACGTATTGTCGGGAATTGATCTGCTGGAACAGCAACCGGAGCAGCGAATCGTACTCGCCGGATAAAAGCAGCCTCCGGTACGGATTGCGAAAGCTCTTTCCATCCCCCACGCCCGCTTGGTCGCTTAAAAACTGCTTGAACTCCGCAAAGTCCTTCGCCGGGACCTTCGACAAGTCCAGCGACCCGTCTTCCTCCCGCAACAGCTCGTTCACCAGCGGGCCCAGCAAGTCCTTCACCTGGCTTAGGCTTTCCTCAAGTCCCTCGCCTCCCCCCAAGACAACCTCGCCTACGGGGCCCCTCTCGAAAAGAGCCTTCCTATCAAATTCCCGGACTCGCTCCGACATACCTTGCCTCCTCCTCCCTGCGGAAGGAGCAAGCCGAATGCCAATCCAAGATCGCCTAAGTCCTCGCTTTTATAGGGCCTCTTCGCCAAAGCCCCGTAAGCTTTGCAAAGGCTGCAAAATGGCAGCACACTGTGGGAACTCCCCATGGCTCCCGCAAAACAAACCAGCGATGGTTCGAATTCCACCCGTCAAATCCACGTCGATGGCAGCGCCCAATTTTCAAAATCAGCTTCGGGGAGGCTTTTCCAAATGGCGGCGGGCTGTTCGCTCCAACCGCCTCCGAGCTTGCCCGTCTTCTATTTGGCATTTCCTTTGGCGGCATTTGCAAGCTCTCTCATTTTGATATTGCACTATATGCAAATTTTGCGATCCTGATTTTTTCGAGGATAACCGCTCCCCGAAAAGGCTTTAAATCTCCGGTTATTACCTTTTCTCCAGGATTTCGAATCCTTGGCATATTGATTGCTTTTCATTCGCACATGGAAAGGAGGAGCGCTCCGCGCCTAAATGAACGTCGGCCGCGACAATAAGCGCCCTCGTCTTCCAAACCCCTTCCATCGAAACGACCGGGAATGTTCGAGAAACTTCACAGCAACCTCGCGCCTGCCGAGATCTCCGAGGAGCCCTCCGAAGACCCCTTCCCGCTTCGCGAGGAGCTTCGATACAGCTACGGCGACATCGTCGGCCTGACCCCCGAGATGATGCGGGTCTTTCATCTCCTAGACCATGTCACCGACACTCCCATCCCCGTCTGGATCATGGGGGAGTCCGGCACCGGCAAGGAATTGATCGCGCGCTGCCTGCATTTCAACAGCCGCCGCAAGGACAAGCCCTTCATCGTCGTCAATTGCAGCGCCATCCCCGACAGCCTTCTGGAGAGCGAGCTCTTCGGCCACAAGCGCGGGGCCTTCACCCACGCCGACCGCGACCGGATCGGGCTGTTCGAACAAGCCACCGGCGGCACCCTCTTTCTCGACGAGGTCGGGGACATGTCGATGGCGATGCAGGTCAAGCTGCTTCGGGTGCTGCAGGACGGGGAAATCCGCCCGGTGGGGGCCAACCGCAGCGTGAAGACCAACGCCCGCCTGGTGACCGCCTCCAACAAGGACCTGGACCGTCTCGCCGAGGAGGGGAAGTTTCGCCAGGACCTCTTCTACCGGATCAACGGACTGAAGATCGAGCTACCGCCCTTGCGCCGGCGCCGGGAGGACATCCCGCTCCTGGTCAATCACCTCATACAGAAGATCACCCGGGACTTTCGATTGCAGGCTTGCGAATTGAGCGACGAAGCTTACAGCGCCTTACTGGATCACCCTTGGCCGGGCAATGTCCGGGAGTTGGAGAGCATTCTGCGCAACGCCATGCTCTTCGCCAAAGGACGCACGATCACCCCTTCCTTGCTCAATCTCCGCCCCGCCGCGGAATCCGATTCGAATTCTCAATCCGGAAGCCCCGTCTCCGAAGACCGGAAGGAGCGCCAATTGATCGTCGAGGCGCTTCGTCAGGCCGGCCTGGATAAGAAGGCCGCCGCCAAGCTGCTCGGAGTCAGCCTGCGCAGCCTCTACATGCGGCTGGAACGCCACTCCATCCCCAAGAAGAAACTGGTGCTCCGCAAGTTCCTGGGGATGGAGTAAGCGTTGGGACTTTCCAGTCGCCGGGCGGTTATTTTGGTAGCCTCCGGGAGAACCTCCGCTGAAGAGTCAGCCCAAGGGCGAGCGCGGCGAGCATCCAGACCCCGAACGCCGGTCCTCCAAGCCTAGGGCTCGAGATCAGGGCGCAACCGCCGCCCTCGCCCTCGCAGAAGACGTCCTCGCTGCAATCCGGGTCCTCGCAGTCCACGATCCCGTCTCCATCGTCGTCTGATCCGTTGCCGCAGAGCTCCGGGAGGATTTGATTGGACAGGGAGCAGTACTCGTTATGGTAAGTCGTCAAAGTATTGATGGTTCCGTCGGCGTTTGAGTCGAGGCTTTCCGTAAGGAGATTTTGCTGCGAGTCGAAGCTTCGAACCCGAATATCATCGGTCTGCCCATCCCCATTCTCATCCACGAGAATCGTCAGAAGGCCGTCCGAGCCGTAAATGTAGTCCGAGGAGAATTCAATCGTCCCATCTATGTTGTAATCAATGGACTCGAAGATCTTCCGTCCTTGGTCATCGTAAAGGTAATCGAGCTGATCTTGCTGGTCCATGGTGCCGTCCAGGTCGTTGTCTCGATGAATCACGATGGTCAGGGGATGCTCATTGTCGTGAAAGTCGGTATGGTATTCGATATACTCTTGGATGCCATCCGGAATGCCGTCCACATTGTAATCAAATCCCTTGGATTTGAGCAGCCCGTCCGGATAATAGTCATGCGTAATGATTCGATCGGGGATTCCATCCCCGTCATACTCTGATAGTTCTTCCAGCAACCTCCCCTCGGAATCGTAGCTGTAGTTACTGACGAAATCGGGCTTCCCGGCCTCGCTATAGACGGTCACTGTCTTCGCCAGCAGACCGTTTTCATACTGATAGGTCGTGATTTCCTCCTGGATCCCGTCGGCGTCATGATCGACGGTCTTGGTTTGGATCTTCCCCGCCTGGTCGTAGGTCTCGACGGTCAAGGTATTGATGCTGCCGTCCCCGGCTTTGTCGATCGCGATAGTTTTCTTTCTCAATACCACCTGCTCATCGGCGCACTCCTGCGCCTTCACGACCGGCGAAAGGGCCAAGGCGAGGACCAAGCCGGTAAAAATAAATTTGCTTCGATAGTTTTTCATAAAGTCTCCTTTTCCTAAACAGCCACCTCAATCCAAATGAGGAAGCAGCCTTCGCAAACAGCAAACACGGGGCCAAATCGCAATGTCCTGAAATTATTTATTATTTTGATAGATCGCTTTTTAAAATTGCAAATTTGGCAATTTGTTTTTGCACAACTAACCTCCCCTATTCCTCTCGGCCAAGCTGGGACCCTCAGCTCAGCGCCCGCCGAGGGCGCGGAAAGCCATCTCTCCCGAAAGGCTCAGCCCCCAGGCCAAGGGCTTCGGCCCGCTCCAGCCGGGGTCCAGCTCGAAAAAAAGGTTGAGTGACTGGGTGCCCCCGCCGGGGAGGAGCTCCATCAGAGTCCGGCTATGGAGCCTTAGCTCGGCACCCAATCGCAGTTGGTCTTCGGTGATCTTGCCGGCATTGAAAAAAACGGAGACGACGCCCCATTTAGCTCCCAGGGCGGCGGCCCACGCGTTTTGGACGACATTGTATCCTAGGTCCATCTGTAGGTGCTCCGGGATGAGACCGGCCCCGTCCCACAGCTTTCTCACGGAAAGAAAATTCACGATCAGGCGAGCGTCCACGCCGACCCACGAGGGTTTGGGGTTGTAAAATAGCTCGGCCCCGAACTCCGCGCCGGCAAGGAGGCACCAATCGGCTCCAGGAGGGCACAACACCGGCGGCTTCAGCTCCGCCAAGAGACTGCCCAGCGCGTCCTTCCGATCGGGACGGGAACTCAACTCCAGCATGGCGGTGGGCCGCGTCCGGGGCCGGAATGGCGCGAGATAGCGGAATTCCGGGTCCCATTCCCGGGCCTTCCTCCAGCGCTCGAGGCGGAAGGACTCCAATCCCCGCCCGTCCGTCTCGGCGAGCGCCCCGTTCTCGTCCAGCTCGAAAAAGCGGTTCTCCAGCTGCAAGCGGCCATCGGGATGCACCGTCAGGGTCGCGTAGCCGAGCTGGCTTCCCACCATGTCCTCCGGAGAAGGAATCCCGGCGTTGGGGAGGCTGTAGAAGACGTTAGGGAATTTCGGGGCGCTCGTCCTCGAATCGCGATTAAAGTCCTCGAGGATCGGTCCCGGCCAGCCGTTACGGCCGGCTCGCACGACGCTGTGGATTCGAATTCGGTCGTTCAGGCGGTATTCCCGGTAAAGGCGCTCGGTCTCCTCGAAGAGGCGCCGGGGCTCGGCCGAGGGCTTCTCGAACAGAAGCTTCAGCTCCGCTCGCAGCCGCTCGGCCTCGCCAGTGCTCAAGTCGAAGGTGAAACGCAGCTCCTGGGGGTCGTGGACGTGCCCCGAGAGCACCAGCGGCAGGGTCTTTCCGTAATACCAAGCAATTAGGCGGAGGAGATCCGAGGCCGTGCCGGCGACCGCGTCGGCGGCGAACGGCGTTCCCTCGGGAGCCCGAGTCTCGAGGCTACCGTCGCGATTCTTGAACAGATTGAAGAAGCCATGATGGCCCATCAGGACCACTTGTCCGCTCCGAGCCTTGGCCTCGTTGAGGCGATCGAGCAGGAAGACGAAGGCCTCGGGCTTGGGCCCCGTGCTGCTGACGATGGTCTTCATCAATTGCCTCAACACCGACACGGGGTCCTTGGTCTCCTTCAACAAGCCGCTCAGGTTGAAGTTTTCGGACTCGGTCCGCAGCAGGACCAGGGTGGTCCCGTGACCCACGTCGTAGGCCACATTTTGCAGCGGCCCGAATTCGCGGAAATAATGGCTGGTGAAGCCGTCCTTCGGCTTGGAGCCGTTGCGGCCCTTCCCCTCGTCCAACATGTATGGGACCCAATCGGTTTCGCGGCTCAGGGGATCCCGCACGAAGCTCCTCACCATGGCGATCAGCCGGTCCTCCGGCCCACCCATCGCGTGGGAGGGGTAGGGGCCGAAATAATCCCGGTACAGTTGGTGTTCGCCTTGCAGGCGGGGAGCGAGCGGAAAATTCTCCGGGTACTCCGACCAGATGTGGCAAACGGCCCGATCGCCGTGGTTCCCCTCGGTGCCGAGGATGGGCACGCCCCTGTTCCGGAAGAGGTGCCGGAGCAGGCGGTAGTTGGTGTCCCGGAACTCGGGGACGCCGACGAGGCTGTCCTGGATACGGACGTAATCGACGTTGTCCCCGAGCGAGACGGCGAACCGGATCCTTCCGGCGCGATGCTCCTCGTCGAACTTGCGAAAGAGCGCGTCGAGGCCGTGGAAATTATGGACATAGAAGCGATCCACCGCTTGGGCCAGGTCTTGGAGACGTTCGTATTCCGCCATCTCCCCCTTCTCCTGCGCCTTCTCCGCCTCCGCGCGGATCGCCTCCTGCATCGCGCCGGACGCGAGCAGCGCTTTCATCGAGACGTGCGGATCGGTGAAGACCGAGAGGCGGACGGGACGCGCGACCACGTCGTCTTGGAGCAAAAAGCCCCTCTCGATCACCCGGCCGGCCGGCCGCGGGTCGAGAATATCGAAGGCACGGCTCGGGAGCCCGTCGAGGGCGGAGGTCAGTTTCGGGCCGGCGAGAAACCGCACCCGGAAATATTCCATCGGCGCGGGCCGGCCTTCCTGGATTGCCCCGAGGAAGGTCGTGCGGTCGCTGCGCGCGGGGTCGTTATAGAAGCCGCGGTCGCCCTGCGGTCCCGGTCCGTCCTTCTCGACGTGCAGCGCGGAGAGTGAGACCGTCCGGGCCTCGTGGTGATCGTCCGGACGGGAGGGCCTCAGCAAGGGAGGGTTCTCCCGGAAGTATCGGAGGACGGCGCCGTCCAACCCTTGGTCCCGGGCGGCTCTCGCAAAGCCGGGGGAAACCGCGACTCCAATCTCAATCGATAGCCCCCGCTGCAGGTCCGAGCGCTTCAGCATCACCGGGGTCATCTCGGCGGCAAGTAGGTACGGTAGTTGCGACGCGGTTCGGAAAGAATTCTTGTCAGCGCGGTCGAGAACCGGATCCAAGGCCCGCAACGCCTCCTGGATCTTGCGGACATACTCCGCCTCGCTTCCATGGACGCCGGCCTTGGCGGCAAAGGCGAGCGCGTCGATCAACATGCCTTCCGCGGTTCGAAGGATCTCCAGCTCTGCGGCGGCGTAGTCCCGGTCGGAGCGGCCGATTTTTGGGTCGACCGCGCCCATCGCGATCACGGCCATGCCGTAGAGCCGGGCAAAATCTGCGCTGACCGACAAGACCCGACGGATGCCGGCCAGATCTCCGGCAGACAGGCGCCCCTTGCGCTGTCCGGGATCTTCGCCCCACACGGGTCGGACCACTCGATCGAAAATGGCCTGCTGGAAAGCCGTGAGCCCGGCTTTGCGCTCGTCGCGGGTGGCGCGATCGCTGACGCGGTGGTTGTGGTGGTTGAGCCGGCCGTAATGAAAAAGGACGCGGCCCAATTCGTCGGCGGTGGGGCCGCGCCGAACCTCGACTTCCCGGGACTCAGAACCGCGGCGCGCATCGGCGCCGGGAACGTCGGAGGCCACTAGCTCGCCGTCGCCGTTCGCATCCAACCGTTGCAAGGCCCGTCGGGCGGACTCCGAAAAGGTTTCCCAGGGAGGCAAGGGAACGACCGTCTTTCCAGCCGAACCCACGAAAACAAGGGCGCGAACCGAGGCTGCCATGCTTTTACTCCTGCAAGGCCATCCGCATCGCCATGCCGGCGCGCGGGAAGTTAAAGAACCGCTCTCAACCCCCGTTGATGTCGATCGGAAAGCTCAGGCCGAAGAAGGGGTAGGCCCTTTCGTGATCGCCCAAAAAGATGTTGGCTCCGACCGTCAACAGAAGGTCGAAATTGAAACTGGGGAAAGCGAAGATGGGGAGTCCGAAGCCCACGTAGGGAGTCAACTTCCCGAGGAGGAAACCCTGATCCGACGTTGAAAAGGATGGAGCGGCGTTATCTTGGGCGATGCAGGACCCCCGGTCGATCCGGTGGTAGTCGGGCCCCGCCTGCATCCCAAAGATGAAGAACGAAGAAGTCCCGCCTCCCGGAATCTCGATGCGACCTCCCAGGCCGAGCTGGGACGAAAAATCGTGGATCCTTCGCGTGTATTCGGTGCCGCCGGACGCGGGGCATGTTTCCACGCTCTTCTCGTAGTTGAACCCGGCGTTCACGAAAAAGTTCTGCATCGACCTTCCGAACCCGATTGCATAGCCGAGCCCGAGGCCGAAGCCGGTGTCCGTGACGGCGTGGGTGTTGAAATTGACGTTGGGGGTGTGGATCTTGGTCATACTTACCCGGTCCTTTTTTTGTCTGTTGTTCATTTTCATCGAAGCCATTAGCGCCTCGACGCCGGTGTAGAAAGCAATCGGTATGCCAGTTTGCATTTTGAGCAAAGAAAGATAGCCATCACCAATAGTTGAATTGGCAAGGAGTTACTGAGTCGATCGAGGACCGGTGGCTATCCGGCTTCAGATTGGCAAATATTGCAAACTTATTTGCATTATTTGTAAATACGGCTGTCTCTTTAAGAAAATCAAAAATCAGGTCGTCGATAGCCATGGGGACTTTCGGAATGAATCCACCGCCCCCATGCCGGACTCCAAGGCCACCGTTTGCGGACCCCGCCCCTCGCAGACCTCGGGGACTCCTCCCACAACGCGCAGGCGATGCGTCAAAGTGGCGGGGACCCGCGGCGGCGGCGTGAGGTAGCCCGTGACGTTCAAGGGATCGGCCGCGGACAAAAGGACCGCCGGCTCTTCCTCCGACTTTTCCTCCCGCCGCAGGGCCCGCAAGGCCTCCACCGCCTGGGGCAGGGCGAATTGCTCGCCGCCAAAGGCCTCGACGAAGCGGCCCCCGCGCAAGAGCCCGCGGGCCTCCAGCCTCCGGTAGACGCCCAGCAGGCTGCGCCACGAGGGCGCGAAGGGCTCCCGCGCCAGGACGTCCCGAAACACCACGCCCCAGCGGTGCAGGTACTGGTCGGCCAAGACCTCCAGCTCCGCCGGCTCGCCCAGCGGGCCGCGCGCCGCGGGCGCCGCCAGGCCCGGCGGCCGAAGCAACGACCAGCGCCCGCCCCCGCCC
>JADYZQ010000035.1 GCA_020853015.1 Deltaproteobacteria bacterium | reverse complement strand
AATATCTTTTGGTTTTTCGCTTCCGAAGGACCTGAGAAAATGAAGATTATCCGGCGGTTATAAGGTTTTTGACAATCGGGTGTCAACGGCAAAACACCCCCTGCCCCCGCATTTTTGACTATCCTCCACCCCGGGCCTGGTATAAGAAATCCCGAAAATAACTTCATGAATTTATTGAAATCCCCCCAGTTCCGCCGCCGCCTCCGCCGCTTCTTCTTCCTCCTCGGCCTGGCCTTCTTTGTCTATCTGGTTATCAAACTTAAGCCCTCGGTATTATTGGAATATTTACGTACAGTCGGCTGGAATTTTTTCTGGATCCTCGGTCTGAGCCTCCTTTGGTTGCTCAGCTACGCCCTCGCCTGGGAGATTTTTCTCAAAAACCTAAGTAAACGCGTCAATTTATGGGATATTTTCAAGATCAAGGCCTCCGGGGAGGCGATCAACAGCATCACGCCCTTGAGCTGGGGGGGCGGCGATCCGGCGCGAATCTTGATGCTCAAAGACCACATCCCGCTCAACGAGGGCACCGCCTCGGTCGTGGTGGACCGCAGCCTCAACAACATGGCCATCGCCTTGTTCATGCTGCTGGGCGTCCTGATCACCTTCATCCGCTTCACCCTACCCCCGGCCCTGGAGATCGGGCTGCCTATCGCCTTGGCGGTCATCGTGGGGGTCTCGGGCTTCCTCTTCTATCGCTCCCACGAGGGCCTGTTCAGCTTCTTCCTCGACCTGCTTAAAAAGCTACGGCTGAAGCGGAGCTTTTCAGAAAAGACCCTCGCCAACGTCCACGAGATCGACGGGCACATCTCCCGCTTCTACAAGATGAACCGCAAGGGTTTCGTCGCGGCCTTCGGGCTCCACTTCCTGGGCCGCCTGGCCGGCGTCGGCGAAATCTACCTCGCCGCCCGTTTTTTGGGCCACCCCATCTCCTTCATCGACAGCTATTTGCTGGCCTCCATGACCGTGATCATCAACATGATCTTCGTCTTCATCCCGGGCAGCCTGGGGGTGATGGAGGGCGCCTTCGCGGGCGTCTTCGCCCTGCTGAAGCTCGATCCGGCCATCGGCACCTCGATTCAGATCGTCCGCCGTACCCGCATGCTGTTTTGGACCGGCGTGGGCTTCGTTTTCATGTCCCTGATGAAAGGGGACGCGGGCGACAAACCGAATCCCGCGCCCGCGCCGTAATTCGAAAAGCGCCGGCGCGGGGAAAAACGCGAAAAAACCCTTGATAAATCGCCTCGAACCTTGGCATGGAAATAGAAATTCATGAATAAAACTCCGGCCTTCCACGAAGCTTGGATCCCGAGACCCGCGCAGGTAGCACCCTTGAAACTCCGCCTTTTAAAAATTCTCCTCTTCTTCACCCTGCTGGCGGGCGCGGTTATCCTGTATCCTAAGTTCCAAGAATTCCGCGACCGCGGCCAGCCCGCCGTCGTCGCCGCGCCCAGCGAGGCGAAAGACAGCGAATTCTCCCGGGCCGAGGTCTTCCGACAAACCCTGCGCTACCTGGTCAAAAATTATTACGACACCGAAGCCCTGGCCCCCAAGACCCTGCTCAAAGAGGCCCTGCTGGGCCTCTCGCGCAGCGTCCCCGAAATCCTGGTGCTCTTCCCCGATGGCGCCGGCTCCTTCACGGTCGAACTGGCGGGAAAGAAGAAAACCTTTGATGTGCCCTCCATGAAGAGCGCCGACGACATCCTCCCGGTGATCCAGGACGTCTTCGCCTTCGTCGAGGCGCACTATAAGGGCGAGGTGAAGCTTGAGGACATGCAGTATGCCTCGATCAACGGCATGCTCGACTCTCTCGACCCCCACAGCTCGCTTCTACCTCCCAAGATGTTCACCGAGTTCAAGACCCAGACCGAGGGCGAGTTCGGCGGCATCGGCATCGTCATCGGCCTGAAAGACGGCGAGCTCACCGTCATCGCCCCCCTGCCCAACACCCCGGCAGCTCGCGCGGGCCTCAAGCCCAAGGACAAGATCGTCAAGATCGGCGACGAGGCCTCCATCAACATGGACCTCACCGAGGCGGTCGAGCGCCTGCGCGGCAAGATCGGCACCAGCGTCGCCATCACGGTGACCCGCGAAGGCGCCGAGGCGCCGCTCGACTTCACCCTGACCCGCGCCAACATCAAGATCGAGTCGGTCCAATCCAAGCTGGCCGAAAGCCCCGAAGGCGACGTCGGCATCCTGAAGGTGAAAAGCTTCCAAGAAGAGACCAGCCGCGAGCTCAACCGCCACTTGAAGGCGATGCGCGACAAGAGCAAGAACTTCAAAGGGCTGATCCTCGACTTCCGCAACAATCCGGGCGGCCTGCTCAACCAGGCCGTCGACATCGCGGACAAGTTCCTGGCCAAAGGCACCATCGTCCTCACCGTCGGCGCCAACAACCAGATCCTCGAGGTCGACGAGGCCACGGCGGGCGAGACAGAGCCCGACTATCCCGTGGTCGTCATCGTCAACGACGGCTCGGCCTCGGCCTCCGAGATCGTCGCCGGCGCGATCAAAAACAACGGCCGCGGTGTCGTCATCGGCAGCCAAACCTTCGGCAAGGGATCGGTGCAGTCGGTCTACTCGCTCAAGGACGGATCGGCCCTCAAGATGACGGTGGCCCAGTACCTGACGCCGGGCAACGAGTCGATCCAATCGGTCGGCATCACCCCCGACATCCAGATGGTCCCCGAGAGCGTCGCAAAGGACAAGGTCGACTTGATCGAAAGCCAGACCTTCGGCGAGAAAGACCTCGAAAAACACCTCGAGAGCAAGTTCAAGACTTCGGCCAAGCCCGTCTATACGCTCGGCTTCTACCAGCCCAAAAAGGGCGACAAGGACGACCCCGAGGAAGACCGCAGCGACTATTCCAACGAGATCGAGGAAGACTTCCAGATCCAGTTCGCCGAAAAGCTGCTGCGCTCCGCCAAGGGACCCGAGCGCAAAGAGATGCTCGACGGCGCCAAAGACCTGGTGGCCGCCGAGGCCGCCGTCGAGGACAAGAAGATCCAGGACGCCCTCGCCGCCATCGGCGTGGATTGGTCGCTCGCCCCCTCCGACGGCAAGCCCCAGGCCGCGGTGACTTTCAACATCCGTTCCACCGCGGGCCAGGTGCTCAAGGCCGGCGAGGAGGTCCAGATTGAGCTCTCGGTCCACAACGTGGGCAAGGGGGCCTTCCACCAGCTGATCGCCTCGACGGAGAGCGAGAACTTCCTCCTGAAAAATCGCGAGTTTATCTTCGGAAAGATCGCCCCCGGCGAGACCCGCAGCTGGACGGTGCCCGTCAAGATCCCGGCGGCCGCGCTGCGCCGCGAAGACAAGGTCGTCTTCGCCTTCCGCGAGGGCAACGGCCAGGTCCCCGAGAACTTCCAAAGCATGCTCGTCACCGAGCCCCTGCCGCGACCGACCTTCGCCTTCCAGTACGAGCTCTTCGACGACGGGCGTCACGAATCCCGCGGCAACTCCAACCGCCGCGCGGAACCGGGCGAAAAGAACGCCCTCAAGGTCTTGGCGAAAAACGAGGGCCCCGGAACGAGCAAGAAGACCGTGGTCAACCTGAAGAATCTCGACGGCGGCGGCATCTTCCTGGGCAAGGGCCGCGAGAAGCTCGAGGAGCTGCCGGCGGGCGCCTCCAAGGAGGCCTCGCTCCACTTCTCGATCGACCGCTCCTTCGCCAAAGATAAGGTCGAGCTGGAGCTCTCGGTGAGCGACCAGGAAACCCAGGAGGTCCTGGGCGACAAGCTGCGCATCCCGCTGAACGGCGGGGATCCGAAGCCTCCGCCGGGCACCCTGCAGGCCGCGCCCAAGATCACCCTCGACAAGGCGCCCTATCCTTCCCGGACGGACCAGAAAAAAATCGCCGTCTCCGGCAAGGTCGAGGACGCCTCCGGCCTAAAGGACATCTCCGTCTACGTCGGCGACCACAAGGTCTTCCTCAAGGCCTTCCCGGACGACGCGGCCTCCGGACAGGCGGCGACCTCCGCCACTTTCGAGGCCGTCCTCCCGCTCAAGGAAAAGGACAACAACCTGATCTCGATCCTGGCCCGGGACAAAAACGACCTGGTCAATCGCCAAAGCTTTTACATCCTGCAAGAGTAGCACCTTGAAGGTCTATCGCGGCTCAAAATCCTTCCCGGCCTCCGCCAAGCGCCCCATCGTCGCGCTCGGCAACTTCGACGGGGTGCACCTCGCCCACCAGAAAATGTTCCGGCTCGCGGTGGCGCGGGCCCGCAAACTGAAGGGCACGGCCGTGGCCTACACCTTCGACCCGCACCCCGTGAAGGTGCTGTCGCGGGCCTCGGCGCCGGCGATGATCAACACCCTGACGCAAAAATTGGAGCTGTTGGAAAAAACGGGGGTCGACGCCGCGGTGGTCGAAAAATTCGAGCCGCGCTTCGCCCACCTCTCGGCGGAGGATTGGTTCGAGAAAGTCTTAGTAAAAAATCTCCATGCCGCCGGCGTGGTCGTCGGCTACGACTTCACCTTCGGTTCCCATCGCAGCGGCACCGTCGAAACCATGGAAAAACTCTGCGCGGCCGCCGGCCTGGACTGCCAAGTCCTCGAGGCCCAACTGCTCGGCGAGACCCTGATCAGCTCCTCGCGGATCCGAGCCTTCGTCGCCAAGGGCGAGGTGGAGGTCGCCGCGCGGCTGCTGGGCCGCCCCTTCTTTCTGGACGGCACGGTGATCCAGGGCGCGGGCCGGGGCGCCAGCCTCGGCATCCGAACGGCAAATCTCAAGACCGACAACGAGTTGATCCCGCTGGGCGGCGTCTACGCCTGTTGGGCCGAGCTCGGAAAAAGGCGATATCCGGCCGTCACGAACGTCGGACTCAATCCGACCTTCGGCGGCCGCACTCTGAGCATCGAGGCCCACCTGCTGGGCTTCCACCGCGATATTTATGGAAAACGGCTCCGCCTCCGCTTCCTCAACCGGATTCGCGACGAGCGGAGCTTCGAGACGGTGGAGGCCCTGGTCGCGCAGATCCACCGGGACATCGAGGCCGCGAGAAAATTCCTGGCCAAGGCTGCGTCGAAGTAACCGCGATCAAGGGCCGTATTCGTCCACCGGAAAGCGCGTGGGCATTTCCGGCGTGCCGCCCGGCCCGCCGCGGCCGGCATAATTCGCCAGTCCCCAGATCCCGGCGCCGATGGCGCCGCCGATCAAGCCGCCGGCCAAATCCCAGAGATAGCGGTTGCGCACGGGACGCTTCATTTTTTTGGAGATCGGCGGCACCAGATAGTGCGTCGCCAGGGCGCCCACTCCCATACCGATCATCGCCGAACCGCCGAAGCCCAGGGCCTGGCGCGGCGTGTTTCCCAGCTCTTTCACGCCGAGGGCCACGCCCAACTGGGCGGCGCCGCCCGCCAGGATCGCGCCTTCGCCGAGCGGAAGCCAAAGCTCGCTGCCGCGCAGGCTTTTGCGCAGGTCCTTCGCCAGATTCTCCTGCAATTTCTCGACGGCCTCGTGGTCGAATTTCAGCTCCGCCAAGACGTCCTCGCCGCCGATCTGCAGGCTCGCCTCGCCGTGATTGGATTTTTCCCCGAACACCAGCCGCAAGACGCCCAAGGCCGCGAGCAGCGGCTCGCGATGTCGCGTGCTCTTGGTGTCGCGGAACAGCTTGTCCAGCGCCTTCTCCATTTTATCGGCGTCGATGCGAATCCGCGCCCGGCGGCCGTCCTTTTCGGGGACGATTTCCGCCCCGGCCAGCAAGGCCTCGGTCACGGCGTCGATCTGCCCCCGCTTCGCCAGCCAATCTGCCGGCATGTTCGCCCGTTCGGCCTCGCGCTCGACGGTCTTTTGGATCTTGATCAGCCCGTCGTCCGAGCGCAGAAAGGCCTTCAGGCCGTGCTTGACGGCATCCTCGGGCCCCAGCCGAGCGGCCGCGAGTCCTTCGCTGCAGGAGGCCACCTCGTCGACCTTGGCCTTCCGCGCGATCTCCGGAATCTCTTTAAGCGCCACGCCCAAGGCCTTGCAAAATGCCTTGTCCCGCTCCTTCTCGCCGCGCAATGTTCGAAACGCCGCCTCGGCGTCCACAGCGGCCTCGTCGTAGCGGATGCGCCCCTCGGCGGCCAAGTCAACCAGCGCCGCCGCCGCGAAGGTCTGCAGGTCGGCATGGGCCTGCGCCGACTCCTCGGAGGGAATGCCCTCCGGAGGGACGCCGACCAAGCCGTTCAAGAACCTCTGATAGGCGGGGACGATCCCCAGTATTTCCAAAATCCGGTCGATCCGGCCTTTTATCTCCTTGTTGTTCAGACCGGAATCCGTCCGGAAAAACGCGATTTTGCCGATCAGCGACTGCACCGCCTCCGGGTTGCTGTTGGCGTAGACGTCGAGGAGCTTCGCCGCCAGATCCGCCTCGCCGAGGATCTTCGAATTGCCGGGAAAGATCACCTCCCCGCGCACCACGTACTGCGCGAGCACCAGGGGAAAGACAAAGCGCCCCGCCCGCTCCTCGGCGGTCGGCTTGGCGATGCCCTTGGAGGAAAGCATCGACCCCGAGATGCGGACGATGTCGAGGATCTGGGCTGAATTCTCGTGCTTGCGGAACCAGTCGATATCTTCGCTCCGGTTCAGCGTTTCTCCGGGTTCGCCCTCGGTCTTCTGGGAAAGGACGAAGGAGTCTCCCGCCCGGTCGAATCGAAGGGAGCGTTGCTCCCTCGGGCCGTAGGTGGAGCCGCCCACCTCGGACAAATCGAGGATGACGTGGCATCGGTCGTCGTTGTCGGAAAATTCGGCGGGTGCCCGGTTGCAATCGGCGTCCGGCACCTGCACGCGATCGAGAGTGACTCGAAGTTCGGTCATGAAAACCTCCGCTTCGAGCCAGACATGAAAGATTTAGCTTCGCCCCTGAAGCTATCGGCTTATCGTGAATTTAGCCGATAAGTTGCTTTTATAGACTCAAGGCCCGTACTCGTCCACCGGAAACCGGGGCGAACCCAGGGGCGCGGTCTGCCCGCCGGCCAGGAAGCTGATCAAGAGGTAGAGCCCGGCCCCTACCAAGGACCCGCCAAGCCCGGTCAGTCCGTCCCAGAGGTAGGAGTTGTGGACGGCGTCCGGAGCCACCGCCGGCCAGAGAAAATGCCCGCCCAGCGAGGCGCAACCGAGCCCCGTGAGCCCCGAGGAGGCGGTGCCTAGCCCCAGGCGCAGGTCGGCATCGTCCCGAATCTGCGGGAGGGTCTCGCTCAAGACGACCCCGGCGACCCCGAGGGCGCAAACGGTTCCCTCCAGGATGGGGAGCCAAACATCGGTCCCGGCCTCGCTGCCGCCGAGCCGGCCCTCGACGGAACGGATCAGGCCGGCCAGCTCGCCGCGGCGGCTCGCGGTCAGGGTCCAGGAGACCTCGCGGTACTCGCCGCCGGCGAAGACACGTTGCTCCAGACCCTCGCCCTCCGTCCCGAAGAGCGTGCGCAGCAGGGCCAAGGCGGCAAGGATGTATTCCCGGCGCCGGACGCTCTGGGCGTCGATCAAGAGGTTTAGTTCCACGGCCGCCGAGGTGACGTCGAGGGAGATCTCGGGCGCGCCCCCCTCCTCTTCCGAAACGCGCACTTGGAGGTGGCGGAGCAGGATATCGGCGACCTGGCCGATCCGCCCGCCCTCCTCGTCTCCCTGGCGGGCGAGCCATTCCACCGTCATGTTGGCGTCCTCGCTCTCCTCGGCGATGGATTCTTGCAAGCGCCGCGTTCCGGACGCGGACAGCAGCGAGGCCCTCAGGCTCTCGCGCACCGCCTCGGCGGGGGGCATGTCGATGAGGCGCAGGGCTTGATGGCACTCTTCCATGAAGGCCGGAGGAAGACCGCGGTCGCCGCGCAGCTCGCGGAGGGCGTCCTCGACGCTGGTGCAGAAATCCAGGCGGGTTCCGTCGCTCAACTCGGCGGCGTAGAGGGTCTGGTAGGCCGCATTGGCCGCCAGGAAGGCACGACTGAATCGAACGGGCCGCTCCAAGGCGTGGGCCACGACCATCTCGCGACAGAAGTTCGTGATCGCCTGGAGCTGCTCCTGACGCTCCCGTGGCAAGGAATCGAAACGCGCGTATTCATCCTCGTTGATAAAATGGCGGCGAAAGGCGCGATAACGCGGGCCGAAATCCATCAGATCGACGACGCCCCGCAGGCGTTCGCGGGCCTCCGCACTAAGCCAATCCTGGCCCCGGAGGAAGCTGAGCCGCCCGACGAAGTCGGTCAGGGTGCGGTCCCCGGAATCCGTGAAGGTTTCCAGCAGGCCGTTGGCCATGGCCGCATGGCCGATCAATTCCCCGCGGCTGTTGCGGGCCTCGCCGGTGGCGATGTAGTTGGCCACGTAAAAGAAAATCTGCGTGGCGGACGGATAGACGCCCAGCTCGTTCCCGCGCAGCAGGCTTTGGGTGATGCGCAGGGTCTGCAATATTTCGGGAAGATTGGGATGGCTCGCCACCCAGGTCAGGGTGTCCCCGGGATTCGCGGGGGAGAGGATATATTGGTCGCCCTGCCGGTCGAAGCGCACGTGGTGCGCGGCGGCCGAGGGATCGGCGTCGTCCACCATCGGCAACGTCACCTGGCAGGGGTCGACGCCCGAAGCCGGCGGCGCCTCGATACAGGCGCGGGTCGTGGCGCGAATCCCGTCAAAACGTATGATCAGATCGGACATAACAGCTCCTATTTACGGCCCGTAAGGGTCGACCGGAAAGCGCGGGTTGGCGCCGCCCGGATTGCCCCCGCTCAAGAGGTTGATCAGCAAGTAAGTGCCGATGCCTAGGCCTGTGCCGACGGCGGCGCTGCCCAGGTCCCAGGCATAACGGTTGCGGACCGCCCGCGGGACCACCGCCGGCAAAACGTAGTGGCCCGCCAACCCAAGGCAGCCGCCGCCCGCGAGCCCCGAGGAGGCCGTGCCCAGGCCCAGTTGCAAGTCGCGGTTCTGGGCGATGGCCGGCAGGGTGTGGCTGAGCACGATTCCGCCGGTGCCCAAGGCGCAGCCGGCGCCCAAGAGCGCGGGCATCCCGTGCGCAGCGAAGCTGTCGCTGCTGTGCCGTCGACCGGCCAAGGAGGAGATCAATTCTCGAATCTGCCTTAAGGACTCGGGGGTGAATTGCCAAGGAACCTCGCGAAAGTGCCCGTCGGCGAAGACTCGAAGCGGCGGCGGATTCCCCTCGGTGCCGAAAAGACGGCGCAGGAAGGCCAGGGCCGAAAGATCGTACTCGCCCCGCTGGGTGAGGATCGTCATCAAGCGCAGGGCCTGGCGAAAACCCCCGACGTCGAAGGTGAGGCGCACCGCTTCCCCCTCGCCGCTCAAACCGACGTTGTCGCGCAGGGCCGCGAAGACCTGGCCGAAGCTGGAACGCCTGCCGAGCCACTCCAAACGCATGTTGGCGGCGGCGCTCTCCTCGGCGATCGCCTGCTGGAGCAAGGGCAGGCCCGAGGCCCCGACCAGACCGAAGCGAAGGCTTTCGCGCAAGGCCTCGACGGCGGGGCGCGCGCCCCAGTCGATCCCGAGCCGGCACTCGTTGACGAAGTTGGCGACCTGCGCCTCGGCTCCGCCGCGTTCTTGAAGCGCGGCGTTCAAGGCGGCGCAGAAGTCGGGACGCGTACCCGAGGCGATGTCGGCGCCGCGCAGCTCGCTATAGGCTTGGTAGGCCTCCAAGGTCGCCGCGTCGTAACGCAACGGCCGCCGATTGGCCAAGGCCACCACCGAGTTGCGGACAAACGAGATCACCCGTCCGTAACGACGGATATCCGCCTCGGAAAACCGTTCCATCCCCTCATTTTCCGCGTCGGTGAGGAAATGGCGCAGGAAGGCCTGATACGTCGGCACCAGGTCGAGGATGCGGGTGAGGCGCTCGATGCGCCCCCGCGTCTCCTCCGGCAGATTCGCCTCGCGGCGCAGCAGGTTGATATTCCCCACCAGGGGCACCAGGCCCTGGGCGCGCGAGCCGGTGAACAGCTCCAGCAGCATCCCCTCAATGTCGGGCGACCGCTCCGCATTTCCGGAGACGGCGTCGAACGTCACTCTGCCCGTCAGGACGTAACGCGAGATCCACACGAAAAAACCCACCGCATAGCGGCTGGCGGCCGCCGGACGGCTGGCGCTGCGCAACAGCGCCCCGGTCAGGCGCGCGACATCCAGGGCCGAGGGAAGGTTTTGGTGGGAACCGACCCAAGTCAGGTTCTCGGCGGAATTGCTGGTGGAAAGGACAAATTGATCCCCCTGGCGATCGAAGGCGATCTGGCGCGGCGGCGGGGGATTGGGAACTTCCAGGGTGAGAGGCAGGGTGATCCGGCAGCCGTCCGCCGGGCGAGGCCCGCGAGCCGGAAGCGGCGGAGGGGCCTCCGCGCAGGCCGCGGTGGCCGGTACCTGCAGGGTATTATCGGAGTTATCGGCGAAGACTCGGAGGTTCGACATTGGGGCAACCTTTGCACGGGCGCTTCCGCCCGTCGCTTGGTGCCCCCAAGTTCAGGAATTTGCGTTTTCGCGATCTAGGCCCTTATCGAGGGCCCGTCAACAAAGTTGCGTGGGGACCGCGGGAATCCCGCCCCAAGAAAACGCATGGGTTTCAAAGAGATAAGGGAAGCCGTCCGGAGACGAAATCGGCCCGCCGGGCTCAAAACCTGGCCGTCCGGATGCTGTTGAACCAGGCATTGTAGCGGTCGTAGAGGGCGCGGAAGGCCTCTTGGTTGCCCTGCTCCCAGCGACCGTGGGTGACCGTCTTGCCGTCGGCGGTGATGTCGAAGAATTCCTCGACGGTGCTTTGGTGAGGTCCGTCGGGGTTTTTGGGCCAAGTGAAAAAACCGCTGGAGACGACGACATCGTAGAGCTGCCGAAGCTGCTCGCCGGTGATCTTGTAGACGCGGTCGCTTTTCGTCTTGACGCCCTCCTCGCCGACGATCTCGGCGTTGCGGCTGACCGTGACCGTGTCTTTATGGACGGTCAGGGTCTCTTGGGTGGCCCGCTCGAGGGCACCGGCGCTGGAGCGAAACACCAGCTTGAAATCGCCGGGCACCTTGTCCTTGGCCGCCGCGACCCAGGAGAACGAAACCAAGGCAAGAATCAGGAACAGGATCTTTCTCATATCGGACCTCCGCCGGAAATGCGTCATCGAGAGCGGAACCATTCTACGGTCTTTTCCAAGCCCTCGGCCAGGGAAAATTGGGGCCTCCAACCGAGCTCTTTCTCGATCTTGGCGTAGGATATGACGCTGCGCCGCTGCTCGCCGGACTTGGCGGGCCCGTGCTGCGGGGCCGCCGCGACGCCCGCCGCCGCGGCGAGGTGCTTGTAGATCGCGACCACGTCGGTCTCGACTCCGGTGCCGACGTTGTAGACGCCCCGCACCCCAGGGCGCAGGGCGAGGAGGTTCGCCCGCACCACGTCTTCGACGAAGACGTAGTCGCGGGTCTGCAGGCCGTCGCCGTTGATCACGGGGATCTCGCTCTTGAGCAGCTTGGTGGCGAAGATGGCGACCACGCCGGCCTCGCCGTGGGGGTTCTGCCGGGGGCCGTAGACGTTGGCGTAGCGAAGCGAGACCGCGTCGATACCGTAGGTCTCTTGGTAAAAATGCAGGTACTTCTCGCCGAGCAGCTTGGTGATGCCGTAGGGGCTGGCCGGCTGGGTGGGGTGCGACTCGTCGGCGGGATAGGCGATCTGTTCGCCGTAGATCGCCCCGCCCGAGGAAGCGAACACCACCTTCTTCACGCCGTGCCGGCGGGCGGCCTCCATCAGGTTGAGGGTGCCGATGCCGTTGACCTCGCAGTCGTAGACGGGCTCGGCCACCGAGCGCCGCACGTCCATCTGGGCGGCGTGATGGGAGATCACCTCGGGGCGGAACTCCTCGAGGACGCGGTCGATCGCGGCGTCGCGGATGTCGTTTTGGAAAAAGCGGCTCGCCCCGGCGAGATTGGCCTTGGTCCCGGTCTCGAGGTTGTCGAGGACGGCGACCGTGTGCCCCGCCTGGAGATAGGCGTCTTGGATGTGGGAGGCGATGAAACCGGCGCCGCCGGTGATGAGGATTCGCATGGCAGGGGAATAATGGGTAATTTCCTCGCGGTCAAGCGCCCGAAGCGGCAAGCCTTTACAGGAGCGCCCAAATGGTCCTAAATATTCCCCATGGACATCCTCGAGAAAATCGCCGCCGAAAAAAGGCGCCTTAACGCCGTCATCGTCTCCCACTACTACCAGGAGGACGAGATCCAAGACCTGGCGGACTTCGTGGGCGACTCCCTGGCGATGGCCCAGTACTGCGAAAAGTCCCCGGCGGACACCTTGGTGGTCTGCGGCGTGCGCTTCATGGCCGAGACGGCCAAGATCGTCAATCCCGCAAAGCGGGTCCTGCTGCCCGACCTCGAGGCGGGTTGCTCGTTGGCCGACAGCTGCCAGCCCGCGCCCTTCCAGTATTTCAAGTCGAAGCTGAAGAACCCCTATGTGGTGATGTACATCAACTCGAATCCCGAGATTAAGGCCCTCTCCGACGTGATCTGCACCTCCAGCAACGCCGAAAGAATCATCGCCTCGGTGCCGAAGGACCGGGAGATCCTCTTCGGTCCCGACCGGCACCTCGGCCGTTACCTGATGAAGAAGACCGGCCGCCCCATGACGCTCTGGCAAGGCGTCTGCATCGTCCACGAGACCTTCAACGAGAAAAAGGTGATCTCACTTAAGACCGAGCACCCCGACGCCGAGGTCATCGCCCACCCCGAGTGCGAGGAGGCGATCCTCAAGCACGCGGATTTCGTCGGCTCGACCTCGGCCCTGCTCAAGCACAGCCAAACCTCGCCGAAGAAGAAGTTCATCATCCTGACCGAGTCGGGGATCCTGCATCAGATGCGCAAGGCCTCGCCCGACAAGATCTTTCTCGAGGGGCCCAACGACAGCGGCTGCCAGTGCAACGAATGCCCTTACATGCGGCTCAACACGCTCGAAAAACTGTATCAATGCATGCGCGACGAGAAGCCCGAGATCCTCATGCCCGAGGAGCTTCGGCAAAAGGCCTACCTGCCGCTGAAGCGCATGCTCGAGCTGAGCGCCGCCTAAATACCGCCCTTCCCGCCGATTGTCGCCACCAGCCGCCGGCGGACGTCTCCATCTGTCTTTAGAATATTGACAATCGTCATAATTTTTGTGACATTTGGCTCATGGACCTTTCGTTTCTCATTCCCTCGAAGATGCGCCGCCAGGTACTGGCCTATTTCGTCGCCAACCCCGAGACCCAAGTGGGCATCCGCGAGCTGGCCCGCGAGCTGAAGGCCCCGCCCCAGGCGGTCTATCGCGAGCTGCTCAACATGGAGGGCTGGGGATTCCTCTTTTCCTCCAAGCGCGGCAACCAGCGCGCCTTCCGGTTGAACCGACGCTTCTTCCTGCTGCCGCCCATCCAGGAGCTGTTTCGGCGGCTGGACGAGGAAAAAAACCGGAAGTTCACGATCGTGAAGACCTATAATTTGGAAAAAGAGGTCAAAAGGCTTCGTAAAATTCCCGTTCCTCCGGAGCTGATTCCCGGACTGACTTCAAAACGCAGACGGCCTCGCGCATACGCGGAAGAAAAGTCCCTCGCTAAACTGAGAAACCGGTGACCGTAAAATGGACTATTCAAAGAAATTGAGCGAGATCGCGCTGCTGGACAAGGCAATTCAGCCCATCGTCTTGGCGGCCTTCCTTTCACGGTTATTCAAGAAATGGGATGTGCTCTTAACCGTGGTGGGAGGCGCTGCGGTTCAATATTACACTCAAGGCGAATACAATACCGAAGACCTCGATTCTATATTATCCGGGGACACCAAAGAAATCATCGAAGAGGTCATGGGCTCCCTCGGATTCAAACGAACGTCGATGTATCGGCATTTCGAGCACCCCTCTTTCGATTTCGTCGTCGAATTTCCGCCCTCCCCTATTGAGGTCGGAAATCGGCACGTGGATACGCTGGCAAATGTGGAGACCCAAGAGGGGTTAGTCCGAATTATCCGGGTCGAAGACCTAATCATGGACCGAATCATCGCCGGAGTCGAATGGCGGGACCCACCTTCACTCGATCAAGCTCGATTGCTATGGGTGAAAAACAAAAAGCACATCGACCTTAAATACCTCAAACAATTCGCCAAGGAGGAAGGCTACGCCGACACGCTGAAGAAAATCATCCAATGACGCCTATTCCAGCATCTTCAGAAAATCCTCTTCCGAGATTATCTCGATGTCCGCGCCTTTCTGCTTCAGGGCCTCCGCCTTGATCCACTTGTTGCCCTTGTCGCGGTTCTTGTAGCCCTCGCTGCCGATCACCAGGTAATCCAGGTCCTTGCTGACGCCGGCCGCGATCTCGCCGCCCAGGGCCTCGACCTTCTTCTCGGCCTCGCCGCGCTCCATCGCCGCCATCTTGCCCGTGAAGAGGAAGCTCTTGCCCGAAAACTTGCCCTGCTTGGCGGCGCTCCGCTCCTCGGGGGTCACGTATTTGAGCAGCTTATCTAAGGTTTTGGTCTTTTGCTTAAGGCCCCGGACCACCTCTCGGGCGATCACCGGGCCGATGGTGTGGATGGCGCTCAGCTCTTCCTCGGTCGCGGCGCGGATCCGCTCGAGGCCGCGGAACTGCTTCGCCAGGACCTCGCTGCTGTGCTTGGCCAGCTCGGGGATGCCGAGACTGCGCAGGAACTGCGCCAGGGGCACCCTGCGGTGGGACTGGATGTTGTCGATCAGCTTGGTCGCGAGGATCTCCCCCATCCGCTCCAAGTTGAGCAGGTCCTCTTTGGTCAAGCGGAAGAAGTCCGGCAGGTCCTCGACGTAGCCGTTGTCGTAGAGCTGCTCGATCGTCTTGTCGCCGAAGCCCTCGATCTCGAGGACGTCGACGAAGTGCCTCAGCTCGCCCAGCCGCGTGCTGCGGCAGCCCTTCTCGTTGGTGCAGTAGAGGAAGTCGTCCCGGATCTCGGTCTTGGAGCCGCAGGAGGGACAGCGCTCCGGGGCCTCGACGAGCTTTTGGGTCTTCTGCAGGACCTCTTCGAGGTTGGGGATCACCCCGCCCCGCCGCATCACCAGGACCTTGGCGCCCAGCGAGACGCCCATCTTCTTCATCAGGCCGTAGTTGTGCAACGAGACGCGCGAGACCGTCGCGCCGCTCAGCCGCACCGGGTCGATGATGCCGATCGGCGTGATGACGCCGGTGAGGGAGACGCTCCATTCCACCTCGCGCAGGACGGTAGTCCCCGAATCCCCCTGGAACTTGTAGGCGATGGCCCAGCGCGGGTGGTGGGCGCTGGCCCCCAGCCGGGTCTGGTCGGCGACCTCGTTGGCCTTGTAGACGACGCCGTCCAGCTCGTAGTCGAGGGAGTCGCGCTTGGCTAGATAGTCGTCGTAGGCCTTCTGCAAGGCCTCGGGTTCCTTGGAAATGACCTGGGCGTCGATGGCGACGAAGCCCAGCTTCTTCAAGTGCCGCAGCTTCTCGATCTCACGTTCGAAGTCGAGGCCCAGCAACTCGTAGCCGAAGAAATTGAGGTCGTAGTCGGCGGTCTTTTTGGGATCCTTCTGCTTGAGGGCACCGGCGGCGAGGTTGCGGGGATTGGCGAAGCTCCCCTCGTACTTCTTGAAGACCGAGCGGCGCATGTAGACCTCGCCGCGCACCTCGAGGGGCCCGCGGGGGATCTTGCGCGGGACGTCGCCCACCTCTTGGACGTTGCGGGTGATGTCGTCGCCCTTGAGGCCGTCGCCGCGGGTCTCGGCCCTGTCCAGGCGCCCCTCGGCGTCGTAGTGGATGGCGATGGCCAGGCCGTCGATCTTCGGCGAGGCGACCACGTCGCCGTGCAGCTTGGCCGCCCAGTCCTGCAGGGCCTCCAGCGTGTAGGCCTTGTCGAGGCTGAGCATCGGCGAGGAATGGGCGAGTTTCTTGCCGCCGCCCTCGCTCAAGTCGGAGCCGATCTCCTCGAGGACCTTCGAGCCCGGCTTCAGCTCCTTGAGGCGCTCGACCATCCGGTCGAACTCGTAGTCGCTGATCTCGGGCTTGGCCTGTTTGAAATAGAGGTCGTTATGGTGCCGGACCGCCTGTTCCAGCTCCGGGACGGTCATTTCCTTGATGGGTTTTTGCGTTGCGGCTTTT
>JADYZQ010000034.1 GCA_020853015.1 Deltaproteobacteria bacterium | reverse complement strand
CGGGAGATCTCCTCCAGGGTGAGCTTGGCCAGCTGGTAGAAAGGCGGAACCTTGGCGTCGCGCCGCGAGCAGACGTCGGCGAGCAGCTCGCCGTAGCGATCCCCGTGCGCGGCTTCCGCCGACCGGGCGTAGGCCGCCTCGAGCTCCGCCTGACCGGTGAAGGGCTTGCCGTACTCCGCGGCCAGATGGTCCGCGGCCCAGTCGGGATTCAACTCGAGGCCGCGGAGCAGGCGCTCGAGGCGGGCGACCGCGGCGGCCTTCTCCGCGCCCACCTGGCTCTCGAATTCCGGTCCGACCTTGGCCGGGTCTTCCTTGACCAAGGCGTCCACGTCGCGGCCGATCGCCTCGGCGGCCTTGGCGACCTCGGGGCTGGGATGCTCCAGCATGCGATCCTCGAGGAGGGAGAAGACCGCGTCGAGCTTCGCCGAGGCCTGCTTGACGGGTTCCACCGCGAAGGCGCGGGGCTTTGAGATCCCGACCTTGCCGTCCGGCGGCACCTCGAGCTCGCCGCGGGCCTCGAAGAGCTTGTCGAGAAAGCTGCGCCGCAACTTGTTGAACTGCTTCGCGACCGGGCCGGGCTTGGGGACGGCGACGGGCGCCGGCTCGGAGAATCCCTTGGCGGAGGCCGCCATGCCCTCGCTCACGAGCTGCTTCAGCGACTCGGTGAAGGCGGGCTCGTGGGCCAATCCGAATTCCTCGGCGAAGCGGATCACCTCCTCCGCGAGCTGAACCTTGTCCTGGGCGCCCAGCTCTTTCTTTCCCGAGGCCTCGAACTTCTGCACCTTGTCGTAGACGAAGTCGAGGAGGCGTTTCTTCAGGCCGCCGCTCAGCTTGCGCAAATTGCGCGCGATCACCTCGGGACCGGATTTGGACTTTGCCTCGCCGCCGAAGGCGCCCGAGAACAGGCCCTCCTCGTGGGCCTTTTTTTCCAAGGACTTTTTCATCGGGCCCTGCGCGGCCTCCGCCAGCTTGCCCAGGCCGGCCTCGAGGCCCTGCAGAAATTCGCCGCGGCTGGGGAGTTTCTCCGCCGGGGCCTCGGGAAAGAGCGAATCGACCTGAAGCGGCGCCTTCGCCTCGGAAAAATCCGGCGGACGGATAATGGTATCGGAGCCGGCCGCCTTGCCGGCCAGGGCCTCCTTGAGCTGCGAACGCAGCATCCCCTCGATCTTTTTCGCGAAGGCCGCGTCCTTCGCGACGCCGAAATGCGCGGCCAGCTTCTTGGCCAGGGCCTCCGAGACGAATTGGACGCGCTCGCCGATCTCGAGGGCGCCGGGCGAATCCTTGGCGACCCATTTCTGAAGCTCGTGGAATCCGGTGATCAGGACGCGGGCCAGCTCTTTCTTGAAGGCGACCGGATCGCCCGAAAATTCCTTGGCGAGCAGGCTCACCTCGACGACCACTTGGTCGATGTCGAGACCGCCGGACTTCTTCGCCGGCGCCGCTTCGGACGCGGGCTTGGGCGATTCGGATTTCGCCGCCGCGGGTTTCTCGACAGGGGCCTTCTTGGCGTAGGCCGCCATCGAGTCCGGCAGCCACGCGCCCGCGGGCGCGTGGGCCTCGGCGCGGCGGATCAAGCCCACCACCATCTCGGCCAAGCCCTTGCGAAAGGCGGGATCGCCCGCGACCCCCAGCCGCTCGGCTAGCTGGAAGGCCGCCTCGCACTGCTGCTGGAGGAAGGCCTCGCGGGACACCGCCTTGACTCCCTTTTCCTTCGCGGCGAGCCATTGCTCGGTCTTGGATTGAAGGCCCTTGGAAAATTGCTCCAGACCCGCGGCGATTTCAGCCTGGTCCGCCCGCTTGGGCTTGGCCGGGGCGGGCTTCGCGGCCGACGACTCCAAGGGAAAGGACGGCAGGCGCTCGTTGTGATGCGCCGCGACCTTTTCGAGGCTCTCGCGCAGCAGGCCCTCGAGCTTTTTTTGGAAATTCGCCTCCTTCTTCAGCCCCAATTCCTCGGCGAAGCGCCGGGTAAAATGCTCCGCGTTCTTCTTCGCCAGCTCGGGGATGAGCTTTTTCTGCTGCTCGGGGCTGGGGCGCTGGGCGTCGAGCGTGCGCTCCGCCTCGGCCATGAAAAGACGCAGGTAGGCCTCGAGCTCGCGGGGAAAGCGCTCGGCGGCGTTCTTGTCCACCAGGCCGCGCTCGACGCCCAAGGCCGCCAGCTTTTTCGCCTTTTGCACCTGGGCCTCGACGATCGGGGGCAGCCCCTTGGGTACGGGGGCCTTGGCGGTCGCGGGGGTCGCGGGCATTTTCGGCTCCGCCTTCGGCGCGATTGGCGCCTCGGCCGCCGGCGCGGGTTTGACCTTCGCCTGCTCCGGCGCCTTGGCCTCGAGGTCCGCCTCCTTCAGCTCGTAGCTCGCCTCGCCGGTCTTCAGATCCAGCTTCAAGTCCTTCGCGTAGGCCACGGCGCGCTTCGCCGCCTCTTCCTTCGGCAGGCCCTGCTCCACCCACTTCAAGTAGCTCTCGCGCGCGGCCTTCATCTTGGCCTGGTTGGCGGCGTCGGACTCGACCAGCGCGTGGCCCGTGGCCATGTTGAAGGCATGCGTCCCATAGTGGAAGGCCAACATGCGCAAGGCCTCGCCGCCGAAGCGCTCCCAGAAGGTGTTGGGATTGCCGTGGTGAAGGATCAGGTCGCCCGCGTAGCCCATCGTGGTCGCCACGGCGGTCTGGGTCAGCATCGCCCCCGCGAAATTCGCCGCCGACTTGCCGGCGACGGACTTGCCCTCCGCCCGCAGCGCGGTCAGGGCCGCCTCGTCCAGACCCAGTTTTGCGCCGGCCTTGCCCCAGGCCTTGCCGCCGCCGTGGAAGGCGATCGACATCAGGACGTTGAAGCCGGCGTTTTTGAGCTCGAAGTCGCCGGGGCCCAGCGCCGCCATGGCGAAACCCTCCGCCGCCGCGCCCGCCAAAAACACGCCGGTCTTGACCGCCAAGGCGCGGCCGCCGCCTTGCGCGGCCCACCGTAGGGCCAGGGAGGTCCCGCCGAGGCCGCCCCGCACCAGGGCCCCCGTCCCCATCGTGACGGGCATGGTGACGGCGGTGACCACCACCTCGTCCACGATCCCGTCCCAGCTCTCGTCGGCCAAGTTCCAGGTCTTGTCGGTGGGGTCCTTCATGTCGTCGTAGAGCTTCCAGGCCTGGGTCGCGACGGAATCGCTCAAGGGCCCCTGTTCCGCCTTCGCGTCGACCTTCTCGAAGGCCATTTTTCGGATCTTGATCGAAAGCTTGCCGGCGAGGGCCTGGTCGACCATGCCCTTGATTTCGGCTTGGCTGGGGGCCCCGGAGGGAAAGCGCTTCGCGTAATCCTCGGGATGTTTTTCCTTCAGCTTGGCGAGATCGGCCTTCACCTGCTTCTCGACCTTGGGCCGCTCGGCCTCCGTTTCCTTTTTCACCTTTTCGATTTTATCCGCGGGGATCTCGGAAAGGGCCGCTTGGAAGTCGCTACGAAACAGGCCCTCGAGAATTTCCGCCGCCACCGCGTAGCAGCCGGTGCGATGGCGCAGCTGTTTGGCGACCTCCAGCATGTGGGCGCGCCCCGCCTCCGGGTCCTTGATCTTTTCCAGGCCCTCTTGGGTTTCGAGGGAGAAGAGGGCGTGAAAGTCCGGGTCCGCGGCCTTGAGATTCGCGGCATGGTCGATCAGCCCGGCCAGGCGCTTCGCCTCGCCGTTGTGCTTGGCGAAATCGCTCTTTTCCAGCGCGGACCAGGCATGGGCCTCGTAGTCTCCGGCCTGTCCCCCTTCGGTCTTGAGGTCCCGCTTGAGCGAGCCGGGATCGAGGCGCCCGGAAGAGAACAGCACGACCCGCTCCTCCTTCGAGGGAGGGAACTTGTAAGTGCCGCCCTCGGCGCGGATCACCCCTCCCTCCTTGCCGATCACCACCCGAATCTTGGGCGGGTATTTGGTGTCGCCCGCGGAGGAGACGCCCAGGTCGAGCGTCCCGCCCTCCAACCTGAAGAAGCAACTGCCGGGAAAGGCCTTGGGGTCCTTGAGCGCTGCGGCCTGGGGGTCTTGAGGGTCCTTCGCATAGAGCGCGAAGAGCTTCTTCACTTGGGCATCGTCGGAAAATTGCAGGCCCTGCGCCGCCGCGCCTTCCGGCGCCTCGTACAGGTAGGACACTTTCTCGCCGGAACCTGCGACGGGGTGCTTGCGGAGCGCCTCGACATCCTGCCGATGCTGTTCCTGCAAGACGGCGAGCGCCTCTTCCACGGTGTCGGCCTTGCCGGCCTTGAGGCAGGCGATCAATTTGTCGACCAGCAGCTTGTTGGCCTCCTCGTAACCGCCCTGCGTGGCGTGCTTATAGAGGGTGGTGACGGCGGAGCCCTTTTTCTGGGCGCCGAATGCCTCCGCCCAGCCCGAGAGCCTTTCCAAGCCCGCCAGGGTGAGCTGCCGCAGCAGCAAGCCCGACTCGGCCCGCATCTTCGCCAGCTCGGGATCCTTCGCGCCTTCGGTCTGCGCCTTGAATGCGATCAGCTTGAGGCGCGCGGCGGGCAGCTTGCCCTCCAGCAAGAGCGCCTTGCCCTGGTAATAATTTTTTTTCGCGGGATCGGTCTCCTTCGCCGCGAGGCTTTGGTGGAGGGCGATGAACCCCTCCATGTGGAGCTTCTGCAAGACCTCGAGCTTCTTGGCGTCGCCCGACTTTTGGAAGGCCTCGGTGAACTCCAGCTGATAGCCGCCGCCGTCCTTCGCGGAGAATTTTACGAAGGCCTGCACATCCTTCAGCTGGGCGTTGAGCGGAGAGAGATGGGCCCCGCCCGCGAGCTCCCGGGCCTTGGCGACGAGCTTCTCGAAGCTCATCTCCTTGCTGAATGCCGCCAGCTTGGCCGAGAGCTCCTTCACGCCCGCCGCGTCCCCGCAGGCCTCGCGGACCTTGACCTCCTCGGCGAGATAGAGCGTCGCCTTGCCGTGATCGCCCATCGCCTCGGCCAGATGCCATTCCGCGGAATGGCGCTTGGCCAGAGACGCCAAATCCTGCCGATAGTTGGCGACATAGCCCGCCTCCTCCGGCGCGACCTTGGCCAGGGCCTGATAGTCCTGCATGGCGCCGGCGTAGTCGCCCAAGCCGTGATGGATCTTGGCGCGCAGCAGGTAGGCCTCGGCGTGTCCGGGATGCTTCTCGATCAGGTTGTCACCGAACTTGAGAAAGCGCTTGTAGATATCGACCGCCTGCTCGTGCTTGCCTTGCTTGTCGGCGATCTCCGCTTGGTAGACGTTGACCTCCAAGAGCCGGCACTGCACCTTGGGAGAGGCCGCGAGGACCTTGCGTTGCTCGGCGCCGAGCTGGATGTAGAACTCTCCCTTGATCCGCTCGGCGAGCTTGTCCGCCTCGCCCAGCTTGCCCTTGCCGATCAAGACCTCGATCCGGCCGGCCTGCATCTCGTCGGCGACGGCGTCGAGGTGCTTCTCCGCGGCGTCTTCCTGTTGTTTTTTCAAGGCCGGGTCTTGGGTCTTCTGGGCATGGGCCTTCAGCAGCCGGGCGGCATCCGCGTGCAGGCCGATGTCCTGCGGGGCGAAGAGGCTCGCGGAGTGGTAGAACTGCGCCGCCTCGTTGGTCTTCCCGCTCTCTTCCAGGGCCCTCGCCTCCAGCTTGAGGGCCAGCGAGAAGCGCAGGTGGCTCTCCTTCCAGCCCCCGGTCCCCGGCGGGGCCGAGGCCTTCGCGTCGGCGTCCTTCCAACGAAGCGGCTCGCCCTTGAGAAAGGCCAGTTGCTGGTCCTGCGGCAGGAGGGGAAATTTTGTCTCGCTGTTCAGGAAGGCCAGGGCGGATTTCTTCGCCGCCCCGTCGGCCTTGGGATCCGTCGCCTCGGGATGGCCTTGCAGGTATTGCGCGGTGGCGGCGGCGACCTCGGTCTTGGCCGTCTCGACGTCGGCCTTCGCCTTCAGCTTCCCCTTTTCGTCCAAGCGCTCGAGGGTCTTTTGAATTTTTTCCGCGACGCCTTGGATCTTGGCGATGACGCCCTTCACCTTCTCGAGCGAATCGAAGCTGAACAACCTCGGCTTGGGCTCGGCCTCGATGACGACGGGCGGGATTTCGTTTTCGGACGCGACGGGAGCCGCCGGAGTCGGCGCCTCTTTCGAAGTGATTTTGTTTTCCATGAGACCCTCGGAGCTCCTTGGGAAGGCTTTGGAATTGTAGCACCCCCCGGCCTTGTTAGAGCAACCGCCGTGCCAGGAAAAAAATCGCCGCGCGCCCCAGGCCTTCTCTTGAAATCCCGAGGCTTTTTAGCCCATCGCCGCCAAGGGGCACGGACAGCCTGTGCAATGTCTAGGTTCAGATTGTGCAAAATATAGGGACAATATATTCCGATTAAATAAAATAACTTAATAAAAACATAATCTTAAATATGGCACCCAACTTGCTTTATATCTCCATGCGAGCCAAGTGCTCCAAGGAGAAAACGCCATGGGAAACGCCTTCGTCAATGCCTTCGCCGTCCTCGAGCCCGCCAGCGGATCCGATGCCTTCAGTGCGCGCCAAGCCCCCCGCCGCCCCGCCGCCTTCTTCGAGGCCCGCGCCGGAGTGAACCGGCTGTTTCGCGCCCCCGCCGCGGCGGGTTCCTTCGCGGAGGACTTGGTCGAGACGGCGCCCTCCGAGACCGCGACCTTCGTGGTCGACCAATTCCTCAAGCGCCCGAAGCTGGCCTGAGGAAGGAGCGCGCCTCGCGCTTGGAGAAAAATCCTTCACCCCGAACAACTCATGCCCCTAGAATCGACGAAAAGCTGGGAAAGGCAGGGCTCTTGAAAAACATCGCCTTCATTCTCTTCACGCTGAATATCCTCACCGCCTGCGGCGCCGGACTGACGGGCTCGCAGGCCGTCGACGCCCCCGGCTCCGCAGGGAACAGCCTCGACGCCGACACCGTCGGCGAAGCGGCCGGCGGCGCCGAAGCGCCCGCGCCCCCGATTCCCGCCGCGGCGGCGGGCGCCCCCGACGCCTTGGCCGGCGGCAACGCCGCCTACTATTACCTCCCGGGCTACCAGGGCCCGCGGATGGCCGCCGCCCCGGGCGGCAGCGGCGTCCTGTCCGCGCCGGCCGACGACGACCAGATGGGCGCCAACTGCGGTCGCGACTTCAGCCTCGCCGACGACAAGCACCCGGAAACCCCGCTGGACCCCATCTACGAGCATTATTGGTCGTTGCCCGAGGGCAAGGGCCTCCAGCGCAAGCTGCGAGTGAGCCGCAAGACCGAGCTGCCGCCCGAGGATATCCAGGTCCGTATCTATTACGAGCAGGTCCAGGCCGGCAGCGTGCGGTACCGCGACTTCCTCCTGCCGAAGCTCGACGCGCAGTCTCAAGCGATCGAAATCGCCGCGGAGGCCCCGGAATTTGGGGATACGGTGAAGGTCTTCTACCGTCCGCCGAAGACGGACCTCGATCCCCAAAGCAAGCTCTACCGCAGCTGCGCCCTGCATCGCTTCGAGGATTTCCAAGCCGACTGGACCGCGGCCTCCTATGCCGATTACGCGCAGGGCCCGAAGGACCGCATTTACGTGAACCAGATCGGGCACTTCGTGATTCGCGTGCGGCCCGCCCTGTTTCCGGAATCCGGCCTGAAATCGATCTTGGAAAAATGACGCCATTCCCCTTGGCGCCGACGACGGTGCGCCGCATGGGACGGGCGGCCCCACGGGCCTAAAATCCGTAGCCCGAAGCAACTTCCCTCCCTATAATGTTGATAATTATGATGAAGGACCACCCGTGCCGGGGTGAGGGGGAACGCGTGCAGGTCTCTTTAATCCAGAAAATCCGAAACTTAACCGCGATGGCCCTCGGGGTCTTGGCCCTGAGCTATTGCTCCGGCATGTCCGGATCTCCGGGCGGGACCGCGGGCGGGGGCGCCGTCGGCGAGGCGCCCGGCGGGGGCGCGATCACTTCGGGAGGCTCCGGAACCGGTTCCGCGCCGCTCCCCGTCTCCGCACCGGCGGCCGCGGCCAGCGGCGGGGGCGTCCTGTCCTCGCCGGCGGACGACGACCTGATGGAGGACTGCGACCCCAAGGCCTTCCTCTTCATGGGCAAGGATCTGACGAAGATGTTCGAGGGCGATTTCGAGGCCGGCCTGCCCTGGCGCCAGATCGCCGACAAACCCTTCGTCGGCAATTTCGGGGTCATGGCGATGGGCGGCGTCAATGTCACGGGCATGCAGGTGCGCGTCCTGCGCGTCTCTCCCGACAAAGGCAAGGTCTCGTACCGGGATTATCTTCTCAATCAAACCTCGCCCGGCCAACATCCCTTCACGGTCGAATTCGAGGCCCCGGCGGCGGGCGAGCGCCTCGAGCTTTACTATTATCCGCTGCAAAAGGCGGTCGACGAAAAGCCCGAAGACCCGGCCTGCGTCCCCGTCAAGACCAAGGACTTTTCGGAATCCTGGGTAAGCCTGAGCGCCGCCGACTTCGCGGCCGGCCCCGGCAAGCGGTGGAAGATCCCGCTGGGCGCCTTTAACATCGAACTTTATTATCGTTTCGATCGGCCGGACTTGCCCGACTTTGAATTCACGAAATAGCGGTCCTTGGAGTCAAATCTTCCTTGGATTTTCGGCCTCATCCCAGTTACATTGAAGCATGCATCCGGACATCCTTCAAAAAATTCAAACCTATTTTTCAAGACAAGAAGGCGTAATCGCCGTCTTACTATTCGGTTCCCGGGCCAAAGGCCGCGCGACGGCCGGCAGCGACGTGGATGTTGCGGTGCTCTACGAAGAAAATCACGTCCCGGATTTTCGCGCGCAAATGAATCTTAAGGAAGAGCTCGGAAGGGAGCTTCGCGCCGAAGTCGATTTGGCGGTCTTGAACAAGGCCAATCCGATCTTGAAACATCAAATTTTCACCCAAGGCAAAAAAATTCTCGAAAACGACTCCAGCCGCACCACGGCCTTTCAAGTCAGGAGCCTGTTCCAATACGACGACTTGAAGCGAGTACGGGCGCCGATCGAGAAAGCTCTCCTCAAGGGGCGAGTCTATGGTTGACCGGGATCTGGTGATCGAAAAAATCGGGCAGATTCAACGCTGTCTGAAACGAATCCAAGATAAAACCAAGGGCGATCCCGAATCCCTGAACGACATCGACATCCAGGATATTTTCGTTCTCAATCTTCAACGGGCGGTTCAAACCGGCATCGACCTGGCCGCCCATATCGTCGCCGACGAGGGCCTGGGGCTTCCCGCGGATTTGGGTGAAAATTTTCTTTTTTTGGAAAAAGCCAAAGTAATCCCCGCGACCCTTGCCCAACGGCTGAGGAAAATGGTCGGTTTTCGGAATATCGCCGTACACGAATACGCCGCGATCGATCCGGAAGTGCTCAAGTCGATCTTGACTAAAGACTTGAAAGACGTCGAAGAGTTTTACTCGGCTGTTTTTCGCCATTTCGGAATTTCTTAAACCATTTTTCCAATTGGCGCCCCCTCCCGCGGTCTGACGGTGACTCAGACGAACTTGTCGTCGATGTAGGCCTTCAGGCCCTTCAACTCCACCGGCACGCCGAATTTCTCCAGCTTCGTGTAGAGATTCCTCCGCGAAATCCCCAGGGCCTGCGCCGCGTTTCCCTTGTGGTAGCCGTTGTCCCGGATCGCGAGCAGCAGCTTCTCCAGCTCGGGGTCCATCGCCTCCTTCGCCACCGTCTTCATCATCAGGTGCTTCATCGCCTTCTTCTTGCCGAGCAGGATGGGCTTGAAGGCGAGGGACTTGAGTCCGATGGAGCCGTTCTCGGCGAAGAGGGCCGCGGTCTCGAGGGTGTTCTGCAGCTCGCGGATGTTGCCGGGCCAGGGGTAGTTCATGAACTGGCGCAGGACTTCCATGCTGACCCGGCAGGGCTCCTTGCCCTCGCCCGCGGCGATCCTTTTCAAAAAATGCTCGACGAGCAGCGGCAGGTCTTCCATGCGCTCGCGCAGGGGTGGAAGATGGATCGTGACGCCGTTCAGTCGGAAGTAGAGGTCCTCGCGGAATTTTCCCTGCTCGACCAATTCCTGCAGGTCCTTGTTGCTCGCCGAGACGACGCGCACGTCGACCTTGACCACCTCGTTGGAGCCGAGCGGCCGGATCTCGCCCTCCTGCAGGAAGCGCAGCAGCTTGGCCTGGAGGTTGAGGCTTAGGTCGGCGATCTCGTCCAGGAAGATCGTCCCGCGGTGGGCGTATTCCAGGATGCCCTTCTTGTCCTTGTCGGCGTGGGTGAAGGCGCCGCGCTTGTGGCCGAAGAGCTCGGATTCCATCAGGGTTTCCGGCAGGGCGCTGCAGTTCTCGGCGACGAAGGGCTGCTTGGCGCGGCCGCTGTTGAAGTGCAGGGCCCGCGCGATCGACTCCTTGCCCGTACCGGACTCGCCGAAGATCCAGACCGAGATCTTCGAGTCGGTGATCTTGTCGACCAGCGAGAGCACCTCGACCATTTTGGGCGAGCGGCCGACGATCTCGGAGTACTCGTACTTCAGCTTCAGCCGGCTCTCGGCCAGCTCCATCTGCATGCGGTGCAACTGGTCGTTCTGCTCCTCGACCTGGCCGGTCAGGTGGGCGTTGGCCCTTTTCAGCTCCTCGATCATCTGCGCCTTCTGCAGGGCGAGGGCCGCCTGGTCCGCGAAGGCGCGCAGGGCCTGCAGCTGCTCCTCGCCGAAGAGGCCCGCCTCGAAGCGGTGGTCAAGGTAGAAGACGCCCAGCACGCCGCGGCGCCCGTTGATCGGCAGGGCCAGGATGGATTTCAGCTCGTGCAGCTGCACGCTCTTCGCCTGGCTGAAGCGCGGGTCCTGCAGGGCGTTGTCGGTGACCACCGGTTGCCCCTTTTCCATCGCCTCGCGGATCGCCGAGAGGCTGAAGGCGAATTCCTTCGACTCCAGGGCCTCCTTGCCGACGTTGCGGGCCACTACGACGCTGAAGCCGGGGATGGGGCCTTCCGCCTCCTCGCTGCGCAGGACCAAAAACCCGTTCTCGGCGCCGGAGAGGCGCATCGCGGCGTCCATCAGGTGCTTCAAGACGCGGTCCATGTCGTCTTCCATCAAGAGTTCGCGACTGATCGTGGCCAGGCTTTCGAGTATCTGCATGGGAGTCCTCTCTTTCGTGGGGGCCGGGGCATTCTCTGAAATCTTGTTCTCGATCCAGCGCCGCCAGTCATGGCGGTCGACGAAGCTGAGCTGGAGCGCGACGGGGAGCTTTTCGTGGAGCCGCCGAAGCAGGTCGCGAATCAAGTCGCTCTCGCGACCCTCGCCTTCGAGGCGTTGCAGGCGCGCCTCCGCGTCCCAAGGGCCCGCCTCGGTCGGTGCGGCGTGGCCCTCGCGGATCCAGCGTCCGTAGGCCTCCGCTCCCGGCAAGGCGGCGGTCGCGGCCCGGGCTCGGGGCGCCAGGGCGCGCAGCTCGGAGAGCAGGCTCTCCGCGCGGGAAAGACGCCCGACCGCGAACTCCGCCCGCGCGTATTGGGCAAGGTGCTCGGCCAGGTCCTCGAGGTTGCCGCAGGCGTGGAGGATCTCGTGGGCGCGCGCGAAATGCTCCAGGGCGGCGGCCAGTTCGCCGCGCCGCCTCTCGAGAACCGCGCGGTTGTTCCAAACGCGGGCGAGAAACAGGTCGTCCCGCTGCGCCTCGGCCAGGACCTCGGCGCGACGGTAGGCCTCCGTCGCGCGGTCGGGGTCGTCGCGGCGCAGGGCCAGGTTGCCCTCTTCGAGCCAGGTCGCGAATTCCCCCGCTTCATGCCCGGCCTCGCGGTACAAGGCCTTCGCCTCCTCCAGCAGGGCGTCCGAGCGCGCGACCTCGCCCTCTTCCGCCAAGGCCGCGGCCAGGTTGCGGCAAAGCTCGGCGCGGCGGCGGCCCCGCGCGGCGGGCAAGGCCAGGCCCGTCTCGAAGTGGCGCTTCGCGATTTCGCGGCGACCCGCCTCCCACTCGTAGTTTCCCAACAAGGCGTGGGCGCGGACGCGGTACTGCTGAACCTCGCGGTCCGTCGAGTCGCCGGCGGCCTCAAGGGCCTGGGCGAAGCGACTCGCGGCCTCTTCGCGACGGCCGAGGTTGAGGCAGGCGATGCCGGAGACGATGCCGTATTTCACCGCCTTCAGGGCGGCGGGCTCGTCGGGCGCGGCCAAGCGAAAGACCTCCTCCGCGGAGACCAGGGCCTCGGCGTAGCGGTCGAGCGCGGTCAGCCAATTGGTCTTGGCCCGCAGCAGGCGGGAAAGCTCGGCGGGATCTTCCAGATAGGCCCGCGCCCGCCCGGCCAATTCCAGCGCCTCCTCCGTCCTTCCCGACATCGCCAAGGCCTCGGTGGCCGGGAGCGCGAGCCGGGCGATCTCGCTTCCGTCTTCCAGGGCGAGCGCGTGGCGCAGGCGCTGCGGGCCGTGGGGCGCGTCGGGCGGAAGGGCCTGGAGCCACCGCCTGTGAAGCTCGCGAAGCCGCTCGGGCGGTAGGCCTCGCAGGAGGGCCGGCTCCAAGGCGGGGATCGCCAGGCGGTATTTCCCGTCGCCGGCCTCGAATTTTAAAAATTCCCGCTCGCACAAGGAAGCCAACCGAGCCGCGAGTCCGGACAGCTTTGGACAGACCGCGGCGAGGACTTCGGCGCGCGCCGGCTCGTGAGCCGCCGCGAGGGCCGCGAGCAGGGAACGATCTTCCGCCGCGAGCCCCTCGAGCCGCTCCGCCAGAATGCTCTCGAAGGAGTCCAGCCCGGCGATTTCTTCGGTCCAGGCCCGGGAGAAATGACGCCGCTCGTCCGCGCGCCGCTCGCGAAGCAGGCGCAGGATCTCCAGCAGCATGCGGGGATTGCCGGAGCTCTGCCGGAACAGGTCCGCCGCGATCTCCCGTGCCGCGGTCTCCCCCAAGGCCTCGCGCACCAACTCGCGCGTCGCCGCGGCGTCGAGGTTTTTCAGGGCCGGCGCCTCGCCGCCCAACAGGCTCGGCAGGTCTTCCAGAAGCCTGCGGGCCTCCTCGCCGAGGCGGTCGTCGTTCCATTCGAAGACGGCCAGGCGTCCCGGCGCGATCCCCTCCCGCTTCAGGCGCAGCAGCTGCGAGAGCTCGGCGAAGGCGACGCGATCCAAATTGCGGAAGAAAAAGGCCTGCGGTCCCTCGGCCCCGGGGACCGCGAGCTCGCGGAGCCCCGCGCCGAAACGCGCGGCCTCGATTTCCCGGACCGCGAGGCCCTGCACCGCACAGCGGATCGCCGCCTCGCGCAGGAAGCGGGACTTGCCGACGCCGCCGATGCCGTGCAACCAGAGGGTGACGGGCCGAACCTTGACCTCGGCCAGCGCGCGGTCCAAGGCGGCGAAGGCGCCCTCGGCGCCGAACATCTTCGCGGAGTGGTATTCCGCGCTCGCCGGTGCCTCGGCCGAGCCCCCCGCATGACTCAGGGCCTCGAGGGCCTCCCGCGCCGAGCCGAGCCTTTCCTTCGGGTCGAGTCGGATCATGCGGTCGAGGGCCCGCGCCTGCACCGCGAAACGCGGCTCCAGGCCCGGCGCGACCTCCAACAGCGGGGCGGCGGGGGCGCGCAGCATTTCCTGCAGGCTGCGGCTCGTCGCCCGCGGGTGGCGTCCGGCGAGCGCCTCGTAGAAGAGCGTGCCCAAGGAAAACAAATCGCTGGAGGGAAAATTTTTACCCTGCAATCGCTCCGGTGCGAGGTAGGGCAAGGTGCCCGCGGTGAATCCACCGGCCTTGCCGAACTCCCCCGCCAGGCCGAAGTCCAGCAGCTTCAGGCGCGACGCCACCGTGACCAGGACGTTGCGCGGCGAGATGTCGCCGTGCGAGATGTTTTGGGCGTGCAGGGCATGCAAGGCCTCGAGGGCCTCCTTAAGCCAGGCGAAGACCCTCGCCGGATCCGCCTCGCGCGCGGCCTCCAGCAGGCCGCGGCCTTCGACGTACTCCATCCAAAAGCAGGGCCCGCGATCCGTCCCGAAGAGCGCACGGCTGTCGGCGGCGTAGCCGTAGATACCGGCGATGGCGGGGTGCCGCAGCTGGACCAAGAGCTGCGCCTCGCCTTCGAAGAGCGCCACCTGTTCCGGCTGAACCTGGGTGAGCAGCTTGAGCGCCACCCGCGTCCCCCCGGGGCTCTCGGCCAAGTACACCTCGCCCATCCCGCCTTCGCCCAAGCGCCGGAGGATTTTTGGCAAGGCCTTGAGGGAATCCGCCGCGACCGTCACTGGGAAATTCTAACACAGGCTGTAACGAGCGCGAGCGCATTTGCATGCAAGTTGTAAAAACTCTTGTCACAACTTGAGAAAATTTATCGGGGAATACCGCACATTAATCAGATAATATTGTTTAATTTCAAATAGTTAATAATTGGCATTCCGCTTGCTTTATATTCGATTGTCTCGAAAGAGATAGAAAGGATTCGGAATCATGAGCCTACTCCCTCTCGCCCACTCCAAGCCCCCGCCGGTCCAAAACCTCGCGGGGGAAAGCGGGGGGACCGCGAGCCCCAGTGCGCCGCCTCCCCAGGCGCCGGAAGGCCGAGACCCGAACGCCTTCTTGACCGGGCTCAGCTGCCTGCAACCCGTGAACGAGATCTGCCTCTCCGGCCTGCTGCGGCTCTGGCAGGACCCGCCCGCGAGCCAGGCGCCCGACTCGGAGGAAGAGGCGGCCGCGGAGCTGCATCGGCTGGGCAAGATGTTTTTGCAACACTCCCTCGGTGCCGAATTTGGGGACCTGCTCTACGAGGGAATTTCCCGCTACTTCGAGGCGGACGAAGCGCAAGCCGCGAGACCCCCCGAAGTCGAGTGCGAGGTGCGCAAGGAACCTGCGGGCGAGCTGCGCGTCGAGTGCGAAGCGCGACCAAGATTTTCTGAATAACGACCCGGCGGCACACCGGATCCAGAGGAGGAGGCCCTGCCGAAGGGTGGGGCCTCCTCCGAAAATTTCGAGCCCCTTCCGTTAAGGAAGAACCCTGACCCCGGCTCCCCTAGCCGGGGTCTTTTTATTTCCGAAGGGCCGGACTCATCGCCGGGCGAGCCGTGCCCTTCCCCCAAGAGTTTGGAGACTTTTTCACTCAGCGATTTGCAATTTTCTGAAATCAGGAGAAGCCTTCTCTCCCTCGTTTCGCGGGAAAAAGTACCCTATTTGATCCCTGATTTTTTTGAGCGCAGCGACCGGCTTTTTAATATCTAAAAAAATCTCCATGTTTTCTGCCCTTTTGCCCCCACTGCCCCGTCAGTCCTCCTACTGAGGTCGATCGGAGCGCTTCCACCTGGCACAGTCGTTGCTTTATCTCCCGGCGCAGGAAGCGCATTCGAGAACAATTTCTGGGAGGTATGTCATGCTTTCAAAATTAGCTTCATGGATCCCGCAATTCCTTTCTCCGCCGCCCTCGGATCGCGGCGATGCCTCGCAGCAAACGCCCGGCGGCAGCGACGCGCCGGCTAAGGACGTCCGGCCCTCGGCCCAGAAACTCATGCAACGCTGCATGAGCGATGAACGGGAAAATTTACGGAAGCGCGCGACGATGTTTTTGGACGCCATTAAGATGCACGAGGCCGACAACAATCAGGCCGAGGTTCAGGAGCTGAAAAAGGCCCTGGGAGAGGTTAATAAAGACTTGGCCGAGCTGAACAAAACCTGCCAAGAGGCGACCAAAGAAACGTCCGGCAATCCAAGCCCACCGTCGGCCCCGTCTTCGCAAGCCGGCCAGGAGGCGAAACAGACCGAAGAAGCCCCGAAGGCCAAGCCGAAGGCGGAGCGCAAGGCAAAACGCAAATCAAAGGAAAGCCCAGACGCTCCGAAAAACCCCTCTCCGAATGGGGAGACATTGCGCGAGCCTCATGGGGAAATGATCTTCCTTCACGAAATCAAACTATTCAACGCCCTGCCTCGCGAGAAGCTGATGGAATCCTTAGAGCGCTATAAGAAGGGCGAAAAAATCGACCTCCAGCGCTTCAAAACAGGTCTCGAACTGGAGACTATTCGGGTCCTGCCGCGAGCTTTAGAAATGCCCAAGGCGGAAGCTCCACAAGAGACGCCCAAGAAATAAGCCTTGGAGTTAGGCCGTGTTGTTCCTCGACACGAAGGCCTTCTAAAAAAAATTTCGTGAGCCCTAGATCCCGGCGCTTCTGCCGGGGTCTTTTTTTTATCTCAATATGGCAACGAACCATCCGTTTGTTGCGCCGTTGGAATTTTATCCCGCCCCCACCGCTTTCTGTCTCACCCAAAGGGGGAAATGGCCGGCAAACTGCTTGAGGCGCTTTCGGTTGAGAGTTTCGGGGTAGAACTGCTCGGTCCAAAGGGTGCGCCGGCCGCTTCGTCCCCGAATGTAGATCAGATCCAGCCATGCCTTTTCCGAATAGGCCAATCTCGTTTCGTCGTAACCGAAAATGAGGTCGCTTTTGAGATGAATGAAACGGATCGTCCCAAGCGGCGTGACGAAGCTTCCGGAACGACGGGGAGTGGCGAGGGTCAAGGCCCCACGCGGCGATTGCGAAAGAACGCCCCGCCGATACAGCGCGCTCTCGAAAGAAATATAAGAGGGAGAGCGCAGGGCCAAGGCGATTTCTTCGAGCGGCGCGGGGTCGGTGCGATTGACCCAGAGATTACCGACCCGAAACACCAGGCCTTTTTTTTGCGCGCGAAGCAGCGTCATCCCTGTCGCAGGTCGCGAGGCGCCGGAAAGGGCGGCTATCTCCCGCAACAAGAAGACCCGCTTTCCGTGCGTCTTCGCGAGAGTTTGTAAAATTTGGAGAAAATCAACCAAGTTCACGGCAGATAGCCTCCGGGAGCTTGGCGACAAAGGCCAGGATCGATTGGAACAAGGCCGGTTTTTGTAATTCCGCCGGCAGGTAACGAGTCCATTCTTGGCGAGCCCGCGTCAAAGAACTAGGATGAAAAAGTCTTTTCTGCAGCCGCTCCTCGAAGTCCGTGCGGTCGAGTTTTCGTTCGCGCAATTTATGACGAGCGTATTCCGCCACCCTCGACAACCTGGCTTTCAGGTCCGGCTCCTTGGAGAGGTGGAACCAAAGATCGAAGAGATCTCGTCCCCCCAAATATCGCCGGTAGGCGACCGCCAACATTTTTTCCGAGAGGATTTCATCGAGCGCCATCGTCGTGCAGACGAAGGCGGGAATGGAGGGGTAGCTCAGTAAAATCGCTTGCGAAGAATAGGCCCGATGAACTTGAGAATCGACATGCAAGCTCAAGGAATCGGCCCGGCCCCAACGTAAGGTCATTCGCCAAGTCCGTCCCTGGGGCTTTGGGGCCAAGAGCTTGGCCGAGGCATTCAACCAAGCCGCGGCTTCGGCCGCCGACTTTTCAAGGCCGGGCTTCAGCAGCGAGGGATTCGATACTTGCGTGAGATCGACGTCTTCGGAGAACCGGGGATTTCCGTAACCCAAGACCAGAGCGGTGCCGCCCATGAACACGGCTTGCGGTGCGGACAGATGCTTCAAAACGATCATTTGTAAAAAGACCTGAGCTGCGTCTTGCAAAGAAAGGCGCTGTTCGCGGGCGTATTTTTGGACGGCTTCAGGAAAAACCATCATAGTAGTTTATTAACAATTTAGTTAATAAACTACAACAGTAATTTGAAGAGGCCTCCGGCCTTTCGACCTCCGACTAAAAACAGCTCTTAGAGATTGGAAGCGGAGAAGGGACGGTATTTTTTAATGGAGTATCTTTCCTTTTTCCTTTTGCTCCGACGCGAGGCCCTCCGAACCGCGCAGGGCGCGGACCAGCACGCGGCGCTGCGCCGCGGGAAAGTCGAGGCGCTCCAGCCATTCCCTCACCATGCCTTGACTGGGGCGATGGCCGCTTCGGGCCAACCAAAACAGGGTTTGGTAGAAGATTGGATCTTGCTCGGGGAAGGCGATCGTCCGGCCTGTCGTCCGCCAGACGAAGGCCTGCAGACCCTCCGGCCTGAGGCCCAAGGTCGACCGCACCTTGTCGTGCGCGATCCGCAGCCAAGTCGGGGCGTCGAGCTTAAGCAGGAGTTGAGCGGCCCGGCGATGCACCCGCGGGGCGAGCGGCGCGGCGCTCTCTTGGCTCGCCAATAATATCT
>JADYZQ010000033.1 GCA_020853015.1 Deltaproteobacteria bacterium | reverse complement strand
AGCCCGCCTCGATGATGTCCACGCCCAGCTTGGCGAGCTGCCGGGCCATGCGGAGCTTTTCGTCCAAGTCCATGCTGCAGCCGGGCGATTGCTCGCCGTCGCGGAGCGTCGTGTCGAATACCTTGACAATTTCCATAAAAAAAACCTCGATCGTTCGTCAAAATGCGGTTGTAAACAGTATGCCGTCAAGACTCCGGGGGAGTCCAGTTTTCGCTGATACCGACCGGAAAGCCGCCGTGAGCCTTCGGTCTTAGTCTTTTTGGTTGGTGATGAGCCGCAGTTCCTGCGGCCCGGGGGGTGCTTCGTTGGCCTCGCCGGCCAGCAGCGGGCCCTCGCCGCGCGCCTTCTTGGACAGCTGAAAGACCTCTTCGATGAGGCCGGAGGCCACGTAGGCCAAGGCGGCGAAGAAGATCATCTCGTGGGGCGCGCTGGCGATCACGAAGAGGACGACCGCGAGCAAGACCAACATGAAGAAGGACTCTTTGCGCTTGAAGTTAAGCTTTTTAAAATTGCGGTACGGCACCGTGCTGACCATCAAGAGGGCCAAGCCGATGGTGAGGCAAAGCAAGAGGACGCTGGAGACGTCGACGTCGCCCTTCCAGCGGTGGTGAAAGATCACGTAAGAGGCGATGACGTAGGCGGCCGTCGGGATGGGCAGGCCCTGGAAGTGCTTCTTCTCGACGTCGGAGACCTGCACGTTGAAGCGCGCCAGGCGCATCGCTCCGCAGGCGAAGAACAAGAAGGCCGCCGCCCAGCCGATCTGGTTGAAGTGGCTAAGCGTCCAGGTGTAGGCCAAAATCGCCGGTGCCAAGCCGAAGCTGGCCAGGTCGCAGAGCGAGTCGTACTCGATGCCGAAATCGCTGTGGGTGCGCGTGAGTCGCGCGATGCGCCCGTCGAGGCCGTCGAAGACCCCGGCCAGCAATATCATCCAGGCCGCGATCAGGTGGTCGCCTTGGATGGATTTCACGATGGAGACAAAGCCGCAGAAGAGCGAGGCGGTCGTGATCATGTTGGGGAGGATGTAGATCCCCTTCCGAATGCCGACTCGTTTGACGCGGATTTGGTTCATCTTGTTTATTTCATCTCGGCCAGAGAGCTTTCCCCGGCGAACACCTTCTGCCCCGGCTTCACCAAGACCTTCCACTCCGGAGGCAGGCAGACCTCCATGCGGGAGCCGAACCGGATCATGCCGTAGCGCTCGCCGCGGGAAACCGGCGTATTTTCATGCAAATAGCAGACAATGCGCCTGGCGACAAGCCCCGCAATCTGGACGAAGGCCACTTTTTGGCCCCGGGGGGTCCGCATTACGACGGCGTTGCGCTCGTTTTCCAGGCTGGCCTTGTCCAAGCTGGCCACGAAGAATTTGCCCGGAAAGTAATGAACTTCCTCGACTTTTCCGTCGCAGGGGATGCGGTTGACGTGGACATTGAAGGGGCTCATGAAGATGCTGACCTTCTGGTGCGGCTCTTTCATATAAAGACCGCTGGAAAGGCTCTCAATTTTCAGGACGGTGCCGTCGGCGGGGCTGACGAGGAGGCCGGTATCGGCCGGCGGGGTCCGGGCCGGGTCGCGGAAGAAATTGAGGCAAAAAAGGAAGGCCAAGCCGAAGGCGATCGCCAGGGGCCAAAACAGCCAGGCGCCCAGCAGGGTCAGGGCCAGGGAGATCAGTAAAAAGGGATAGCCCTCGCGGGCGATCGGCAAGGGGCCGCTCTTCATGATGGGCGACAAGGCGGCGGAGTTCACGGAGGATTCGATGGACATATCAGCCGACCGCCTCGCCCGGAAAGGGCATCAGGACGTTCTTGCCCTTCTGCATGGCGATGTTGCCTGTGCGCACGACCTCGAGGATCTCGAAAGGTTGGAGCTTTTTCAAGATGCCTTCCATCTCTTGGTGCTCGCCGACGAACTCGAGGATTTGGATCCTCGGGTCGGAGGCGTCGACGATCTTGCCGTGCGCCTCGTCCGCGAGCTTCGCCAGCTCGGCCTTGTTTTTGTCGTTCAGCCGCAGTTTGACCAACATCAGCTCGCGGCGCACGCAGGCCTCGCTGGAGACGTCGATGACCTTGAGCACGTCGATAAGGCGGTTGAGCTGCTTCAGAATCTGCTCGATGATCAGGGCGTTGCCGTGGGTGATGATCGTCATGCGGCTGACCCGCGGGTCGGGCGTCGGCGCGACCGAGAGGGCGTCGATGTTGAAGCCGCGCCCCGCGAACATGCCGGAGACGCGCGCCAGGACGCCGAACTCGTTCTCGACCAGGACGGAAATGGTATGGGTGTTCTCGTGGTGGTTCATCTTTATGCCAATACGATGTCGCTGACCGCGCCGCCCGCGGGCACCATTGGATACACGTTGTCCTCGAGCGTGGTGACGAAATCGATCACCACGGGGCGGTCCCGCACCTTCAGCGCCCGCTCGATCACCGGCACGACTTCGTCCTTGACCGAGGCGCGCAGGCCCACGGCCCCGTAGGCCTCGGCCAGCTTGACGAAATCGGGCTGCACGTTGAGGTCGACCTCGGAGTAGCGGTTTTCGTAGAAGAGCTCCTGCCACTGCCGCACCATGCCGAGGAAGTGGTTGTTGAGGATCGCGATGATCACGGGCGTCTTCCACTCGACGGCCGTGGCCAGCTCTTGGATGTTCATCTGGATGCTGCCGTCGCCCGAGATGCAGATCACGGTCTTTTCGGGATAGGCCAGCTGCGCCCCGATCGCGGCGGGAAAGCCGAAACCCATCGTGCCCAAGCCGCCGGAGGTGCACCAGCGGTGCGGCTCTTTAAAATGGTAGAACTGCGCGGCCCACATTTGGTGCTGGCCGACGTCGGTGGTCACGATCGCCTCGCCCTTCGTCATTTGGTAAAGCATGTCGATGACGTACTGGGCCCGGATCTCCTTGGGACCCTGCTGGTAGCCCATCGGCGCCTTCTCGCGCCACTGCCGGATCTGCTCCCACCAAGGACGGATCTGCTGGTGGTAATTTTGGATGAAGGCCGGGGCGGCCTCGGCCATCTTGAGCATCTCGCCCAGCACGTACTTGACGTCGCCGACGATGGGCACGTCGACCGCCACGCTCTTGCCGACGTTGGCCGGGTCGATGTCGATGTGGATCTTCTTGCTGTGCTTGGAGAACTCGCTCAGCTTGCCGGTCACCCGGTCGTCGAAGCGGGCGCCCACCGAGAAGAGCACGTCGCACTCGTTGATCGACATGTTGGAGTAGTAGGTGCCGTGCATCCCCAGCATCCCGAGGCTTAAGTCGTCGGTGCCGGGAAAGGCGCCGAGGCCCATCAGGGTCATGGCCACCGGGATCTTGGTAAGATAGGCGAATTTTTTCAGCTCGTCGGAGGCCTGGGATAGAACCGCGCCGCCGCCGACATACAAAAGCGGGCGCTTGGCCTCTTTCAGCAGCTCCCAGCCCTTTTTGATCTGGCCGGAGTGGCCCTGAAGCACCGCGCGCGGCGAGCGCACCTTGACCTGGTCGTAGGGGACGTATTCCGCCTGATGCAGCTGCAGGTCTTTGGGGATGTCGACCAACACCGGACCGGGCCTGCCGGTACGGGCGATGTGGAAGGCCTCCTTCATGATACGCTGGAGGTCGCGGACGTCCTTCACCAGGTAATTATGCTTGGTGCAGGGGCGCGTGATGCCGACGATGTCGGCCTCTTGGAAGGCGTCGTTGCCGATCATCGAGAGCGGCACCTGGCCGGAGATCACCACCATCGGGATCGAATCCATGAGGGCCGTGGCGAGACCGGTGACGGTATTGGTCGCGCCCGGACCGGAGGTGACCAAGGCGACCCCGGGCTTGCAGGTGACGCGGGCGTAGCCGTCGGCGGCATGCACCGCCCCCTGCTCGTGACGGACCAGGACGTGACGGATCTCGGGGTGCTTGTACAGCTCGTCGTAGACGTGGAGAATGGCCCCTCCGGGATAACCGAAGATGAGGTCGACCCCCTCGTCCTTGAGGGCCTGGATGAAGATTTGGGCGCCTGTGAGTTTCATGCTGTTTGGACCTTGTCGAAAAATCCTTTATGCCACGGCGGAGAAAGATGTCAAATCCGCAAACTCATTCAAGAAAATCTCGCCGTTCCGCCAATCCGAGCCCTAGCGTAGCCTTTCGAGGATGACCTCGATCTTGGTTTTTCCCTTGAGTTTCTGAAGCTGAAGTCGCTTTTTTTCGAGTTTTTCTTCCGTATTGAGATAAGGTTTTTGGATTAATTTCTTTAATTTTTGCTCTAATTTCAAATGATTATCCCATAACTCCTTAAGTTCGGGATTATATTTTAAATGCCGCTGCAAGAGCGCCTCGTCGTGTTCGTCCATCCTTCACTCCTTTTGCTTGAGCCTGCGATTTTCGGCCTCGGAGCCCCTAAGATAACGGACCTGCAATCGAGCCCCCTCTACCGCCTTTCCTTCCCGGAATAGGCTTAAGGCCAGGCGCCCGACCTCCGCGGCGCTCACCCGAGCCCCTTCCCCGCCTTCCATCGCCTGACCCAGGGCCGTGAAGCGCCCCGGGTAGGCGGAGAGGGCATCCCCCAAGATCCATTTTTCACCGGGGATCTCCTTCAAGTGTTGCAGAAAGGCCTCGATCGGCCAAGCCCCATCCGCAAGGACCTCGACCGGGGCCACGGGGACGCCGGCATAGGCCCCGGCATAGACCTCGCCGCAGCGGGCGTCCAGGCAGGCGACGACCGTTCCCCCAGCCGCCAAGCGGGGCCGGACCAAGGCCAACAGCGTCGAGACGCCGACGACCGGCTTCCCCAGGGCGCGGGCGAGGCCCTTGATCGTGCTGATCCCGATGCGCAGGCCGGTGAAGGATCCCGGCCCCGCGCTGACCGCGAGCAGGTCGAGGTCAGCTAAGCGCCAACCCAGGGCGTCGAGGGCGTTTTGGATGGAGGCGATCAGGGTTTCGCTGTGGGAGGGCGGCCGCGCCTCGAAGTTTTCGCGCAGGCAGCGCTCGTCCTCGAGCAGGGCCACGCTTTGGCTTAAGCCCGAGGTGTCGAGGGCCAGGATCCGCATCAGAACCAGCCCTTCACCTTGTCGAAGATGTCCTTGAGTCCCCAGACGGCGTCGATGTCGTTGACGGTGACGACCACCATCAGGGTGAGCAGCATAAACATCCCGATCTGCTGGGCGATCAGGCGCTTGCGCATCGAGAGCGCCTTGCCCGCGAGGCCCTCGTAGACCATGAACAGCAAATGGCCGCCGTCCAGGACCGGAATGGGCAGCAGGTTCAAGACGCCGAGCTGGATACTGAGGAAGGCCAAGAGATAGAGAAAATTCCCCAGCCCCTGCTGCGCGGCCTTAGCCGAGATCTGCGCGATGCGCACCGGGCCGCCGAGCTCTTTATAAGACGCCTTCAGCGTGACCAGGTCTTTGAGGACCTTGAAGGTCATGCCGAAGAGCATGAGGTTTTCCTTCACGCCCTTTTGGAAGGCCTCGCCCAGGCCGTATTGGCGCTTCACGAAGTTGTCGGGGTTGGAGGCCTTGGCCACGCCGATCACGTATTTGTTGAGGTTGGGGTTGAAGACCGGGCTGATCTTCAATTCGACCTTCTCGCCCGCGCGCTCGACCGTGAAGCGGGTCTCCTTGCCCTTGGATTGGTTCACATGGTCCGCCATGGCGTTCCAATCGGCGATCGCCGCGCCGTTGATCGCGACGACCTTGTCGCCCGCCTTCATCCCCGCCGCATGGGCGGGCGAGTCCGGCGTGAAGGCGCCGATCAGCGGCTCGATGTCGACGAAGAAGACCGGCTCGAGGCCGAGATAACCGCCCATGCCGCCCTCGAGGGCCTCGAGCTTGGCGGATTTCTCCAGGGTCTTGTCGCCCCGTTTCAGCTGGAACTGGATCTCGGTCCCCGCGGGCTTGCTGATCTCGCGCATCACCTGGTCCCAGCTGGAGGCCGCCTTGCCGTTGACGGCGAGGATCAGGTCGCCCTTCTCGACTCCGGCCTTGGCGGCGGAGGACTCGGCCTGGACGCCCAGGACCTGGGGGGGTTGGGAGAGGTATTTCGGCTCCTGGCGCCCGATCATGAAGACGATCGGCATCAGGATGAAGGGCAGAAGCAGGTTCATGCCCGGCCCGGCCAGGACGACCTTCATACGGGTCCATAGGGATTTACTGCTGAAAGCACGGGGGTCGTCGAGCGGGACGATTTCGCCCTCTTCGAAGTCCTCCTGTCCGCTCATCTTGACGTAGCCACCGAGCGGCAGGAGCGAGAGGCAGTACTCGGTCTCGCCGACCTTGAAGCCGACGTGCGGCCCGAAACCCAGCGAGAAGCGCTCGACGCGGATGCCGCTGAACTTGGCGACCAGGAAGTGGCCGAGCTCGTGGATGAAGATCAGGAGGCCGAGGCCGACTATAAAATACAGAATCGTCATAAATTTATAATCCTATCTAAATTCTTTTCTTCTCAGGCCGCCGCCAGCTCCGACGCCCGCTGCCGCGCCCACTGGTCGATGGCGACGATCTCCTCGAGGGACTTGGGCGTAACGCGCGCGTGGCCCTGCAGGGTCTCTTCCACCACCCGGGGGATCTGCAAAAAGGAGATCTTCCGGTCCAGGAACTGCTGCACCGCCACCTCGTTGGCGGCGTTGAGCACCGCCGGCATCGTGCCGCCCTCCGCCATCGCCTGCTTGGCCAGTTTGAGGCAGGGAAACTTCCCCTCGTCGGGCTGGAAGAAGGTCAGTCCCGCCAGCTGCGTCAAGTCGAGCGAGGGCAGGTCGTTGGGGAGTCGGTCGGGATAGCTGAGCGCGTAGGCGATCGGCACCCGCATGTCGGGCAGGCCCAGCTGGGCCATCACCGAGCTGTCCTGGAACTCGACCATCGAATGGATGATGCTCTGGGGATGCACGCAGACCGCCAAGGCCTCGGGCGCGACGTCGAAGAGCCAACGGGCCTCGATCAGCTCGAGTCCCTTGTTCATCAGGGTGGCCGAGTCGATGGTGATCTTGGCGCCCATCGACCAGTTGGGGTGCTTCAAGGCCTGCTCGACGGTGATGCCGGCGAATTCCTCCTTCGGCTTGTTCAAAAAAGGCCCGCCGCTCGCCGTGAGGATGAGGCGGCGGATGCGCTTGGGGTCCTCGCCGTTCAGGCACTGGAAGATCGCCGAGTGCTCGCTGTCCACGGGGAAGATCTTGACGCCCCGCTGCCGGGCGGCGGCGTTCATGAATTCGCCGGCCACGACCATCGTCTCTTTGTTGGCCAAGGCGATGTCCTTTTTCGCCTGGATCGCGGCGTAGGTCGGCTCGAGGCCGGCGGCGCCGACGATGGCCGACACGACCGTCTGGGCCTCCGGATGGGTCGCGACCCGCACCGAACCCTCGCGGCCCCAAAGAATTTCCGGGGCCTCGGCCCCCAGCGCCTCGCGAAGCCGCACGGCGTCGCCCTCTGCCGTCACCGAAACCAAGGAAGGGCGATGCTCTCGGATCTGCTCGAGCACCCGCTCGACGTTGCGGCCGCAGGCCATGGCCACGACTTGAAGCTGCCGCGGGTTGCGTCGAACCACGTCCAGAGTTGAGGTGCCGATCGAGCCGGTGGAACCCAATAGGGCGATTTTCTTCATTCAGGATCTCCAGTACGCCGCATAGTAATAGACGATCGGCGAGGTGAAAAGCAATGCGTCGATCCGGTCGAGCAGCCCACCGTGACCGGGAATGAGGTTCCCGCTGTCCTTGACGCCGACGCTTCGCTTGAGCAGCGATTCGGAGAGATCCCCCAGCGGCCCGATCAATCCCACGCCGACGCCGACGATCAGGCAGTCTTGGATGCGGATCTGGCTCGAGATGAAGACCCGGCAGGCCAGGGCCCAGAGGACGCTCATGACGATGCCGCCCAGGAGCCCCTCGACGGTCTTCCCGGGCGAGATGTGGGGCGCGAGCTTATGCCGCCCGAAGAGACGGCCCGCGATGTAGGCGCCCGTGTCGGCCCCGAAGGTCGAACCGAGGACCAAGAAGAGCCACAGCGGGCCCTCGGGGAGGTCGCGGATCAGGCCCAAGAAGGACAGCAGCAGGCCGCAGTAGAGCGCCGTCAGGAAGGTGGAGGCCACCTGCCCCAGCACCACCTCGATCGAATGGCGGTGCCAGAGGTAGAAGACGAAGCTCGCCATCAAGGCCGCGGGCACCGCGACGATCAGCGTCGCGAAATCGCGGGGCCCGAACATCGCCGCGAGCGCGAGGCCCAGGGCCAATAGCGTCGCAAAGGCCGGCGAGCTGGAGGGGTGGGCCGGCAGGATCATCCGCGCGCACTCATGGGCCGCCAGCGCGACGATCGCCGCGATGACCGCCTTCAGCGGGACCGCGGGCAGGTAGAGGATCAGCAGGATGACCGCGGCCGCGAGGATGACGCCGGTGATGATTCGTGTCCACATAGGGTCGTCGCTTTTCCTATAAAGTCGCCCGCACCTGCTCGGTGGTAAGCCCGAAGCGCCGCTCGCGGCTTTGGTACTCGCGGATCGCCGCCTCGAGCTCTTCCCGGTTGAAGTCCGGCCAGAGGGTGTCGGTGAAGTACAGTTCGGTGTAGGCCATCTGCCAAAGCAGGAAATTGCTGATGCGGTGCTCCCCGCTGGTGCGGATCAGGAGGTCCGGGTCGGGCAGGCCCTCGGTGTAGAGCTGTCGGTCGAGCTCGTCCTCACGGATGACGCGGGAGGCGTCGCCCTCGGCCAGGGCGCTGCGGACCATCTGGTTGACCAGCTCGGTCAGCTCGCTGCGCGAGCTGTAGCTGAGCGCCAGCACCAGGGTCATCTTCTCGCAGTGCCGCGTCTCGGCGATGGTCTTGGTCAGCTCGCGCAGGACCCCCTCCGGCAGGCGGTCGATCTGGCCGATCACGCGGAGGCGGACTCCGTTTTGGATCAGCTTGGGGCGCTTCTGGATGAGGAAATGTTTCAGAAGGTCCATCAGGCCGAGAACCTCGTCGGAGGGGCGGTTCCAGTTCTCCTGGCTGAAGGCGTAGAGGGTGAGGTACTCGATGCCGATCTCGCGGCAGGCCTCGACGATGCCCTCGACGGTCTCGCTGCCTCGGCGGTGCCCCTCGAGGCGCGGCAGGTCGCGGTTCCGGGCCCAACGCCCGTTTCCGTCCATGATGATGGCGATGTGCCGTGGGAGCTTGGCTTTATCCACTCAGACTTCCATCACTTCTTTTTCTT
>JADYZQ010000032.1 GCA_020853015.1 Deltaproteobacteria bacterium | reverse complement strand
CGGCTTTCCCGCCGCGATCGGGGCGCAGCTGGCCTATCCCGATAAGTCCGTGATCTGCATCTCCGGCGACGGCAGCATCCAGATGAACATCCAAGAGCTGGCCACGGCGGTCGAGTGGAAGACCCCCGTGATCATCGCAATCCTCAACAACCACTTCCTCGGCATGGTGCGGCAGTGGCAGGAGCTCTTCTACGATAACCGCTACTCCGAGGTCGACCTCAACGTGCAGCCCGATTTCGTCAAGCTGGCCGAGGCCTACGGCGCCGTGGGTCTGCGCGCCTCCGTCAAGGACGAGGTCGTGCCGGTGATCGAGCAGGCGCTGAAGGTGCGGGACCGCCCCGTGGTGATCGACTTCGTCACCACGCTCGAGGACAACGTGTATCCGATGGTGCCCGCGGGCGGCGCGGTCAGCGATATCGTATTGGCATAAAGATGAACCACCACGAGAACACCCATACCATTTCCGTCCTGGTCGAGAACGAGTTCGGCGTTCTGGCGCGCGTCTCCGGCATGTTCGCCGGGCGCGGCTTCAATATCGACGCCCTCTCGGTCGCGCCGACTCCGGATCCGCGGGTCAGCCGCATGACGATCATCACCCACGGCAACGCCCTGATCATCGAGCAGATCCTGAAGCAGCTCAACCGCCTGATCGACGTGCTCAAGGTCATCGACGTCTCCAGCGAGGCCTGCGTGCGCCGCGAGCTGATGCTGGTCAAGCTGCGTGTGAGCGACAAGAACAAGGCCGACTTGGCCAAACTCGTGGACGAGGCGCACGGCAAGATCGTCGATGCCTCCGATCCGAGGATCCAGATCCTCGAGTTCGTCGGCGAGCACCAAGAGATGGAAAGTATCTTGAAAAAGCTCCAGCCTTTCGAGATCCTCGAGGTCGTGCGCACCGGCAACATCGCCATGCAGAAGGGCAAAAACGTCCTTATGCCCTTCCCGGGCGAGGCGGTCGGCTGATATGCCCATCGAATCCTCCGTCAACTCCGCCGCCTTGTCGCCCATCATGAAGAGCGGCCCCTTGCCGATCGCCCGCGAGGGCTATCCCTTTTTGCTGATCTCCCTGGCCCTGACCCTGATCGGGGCCTGGCTGTTTTGGCCCCTGGCGATCGCTTTCGGCCTGGCCTTCCTCTTTTGTCTCAATTTCTTCCGCGACCCGGCCCGGACCCCGCCGGCCGATACCGGACTCCTCGTCAGCCCCGCCGACGGCACCGTCCTGAAAATCGAGAGCCTTTCCGGCGGTCCTTATATGAAGGAGCCGCACCAGAAGGTCAGCATCTTCATGAGCCCCTTCAACGTCCACGTCAACCGCATCCCCTGCGACGGAAAAGTCGAGGAAGTTCATTACTTTCCGGGCAAATTCTTCGTGGCTAGCTTGGACAAGGCCAGCCTCGAAAATGAACGCAACGCCGTCGTGATGCGGACCCCTCAGGGCCAAAAAGTGGCCTTCGTCCAGATTGCGGGGCTTGTCGCCAGGCGCATTGTCTGCTATTTGCGTGAAAATACGCCGGTTTCCCGCGGCGAGCGCTACGGCATGATCCGGTTCGGGTCCCGCATGGAAGTCTGCCTGCCTCCCGAGTGGAAGGTCTTGGTGAAGCCGGGGCAAAAAGTGTTCGCCGGGGAAAGCTCCCTGGCTCAGATGAATTAAAGCGAGATGAACCAAGTGCGTGTCAAACGAATCGGCATCCGCAAGGGGATCTACATCCTCCCCAACATGATCACGACCGCTTCGCTCTTTTGCGGCTTCGTCTCCATCGTGAAGTCCATCCAGGGCGATCATCTGACCGCGGCCTGGATGATCTTGTTGGCGGGGGTCTTCGACGGCCTTGACGGCCGCATCGCGCGCCTCACGCGCACCCACAGCGATTTCGGCATCGAATACGACTCGCTCTGCGACTTGGCCAGCTTCGGCCTCGCGCCGGCGATCCTCGCCTATACTTGGACGCTCAGCCACTTCAACCAGATCGGCTGGGCGGCGGCCTTCCTGTTCTTCGCCTGCGGGGCGATGCGCCTGGCTCGCTTCAACGTGCAGGTCTCCGACGTCGAGAAGAAGCACTTCCAGGGCTTGCCGATCCCGACGGCCGCCTACGTGGTCGCTTCCTACGTGATCTTCCACCACCGCTGGAAGGGCGACGTCGACGTCTCCAGCGTCCTCTTGCTTTGCCTCACCATCGGACTGGCTCTCTTGATGGTCAGCACGGTGCCGTACCGCAATTTCAAAAAGCTCAATTTCAAGCGCAAAGAGTCGTTCTTTATGTTGGTCCTGCTCGCGGTCGTCCTTTTCGTGATCGCCAGCGCGCCCAACGAAATGATTTTCTTCGCCGCCTTGGCCTACGTGGCCTCCGGCCTCGTCGAGGAGGTCTTCCAGCTGTCCAAAAAGGCGCGCGGCGAGGGTCCGCTGCTGGCCGGCGAGGCCAAAGAAACACCCCCCGGGCCGCAGGAACTGCGGCTCATCACCAACCAAAAAGACTGAATTTCCTGAAGGCCGAGGCTTGCGGGGGCGAAAAGGCCCCGGGTCGATTTGCGGCGCCGACCCGCGCGAAGCTCGTTTCTTTTTCGGGAAATTTCCAAGACCCGAAGGCGCTCGGCGCCTTCCGGTCGGTATCAGCGAAAACTGGACTCCCCGGGAGTCTTGACGGCATACTGACAACAACCGCATTTTGAAGAACGATCGAGGTTTTTTTTATGGAAATGGTCAAGGTATTCGACACGACGCTCCGCGACGGCGAGCAATCGCCCGGCTGCAGCATGGACTTGGACGAAAAGCTCCGCATGGCCCGGCAGCTCGCCAAGCTGGGCGTGGACATCATCGAGGCGGGCT
>JADYZQ010000031.1 GCA_020853015.1 Deltaproteobacteria bacterium | reverse complement strand
GCGCCGCGGCGCCGCACCGAGATGATCGCCCTGATCGACCATCGCGCCTCGCTGGGCGAATTGAAGCGGCGCAGGCATTCTTTCCATTATTTTCGTAGCGACGACCAACTTGGCGGAGCGGAAAGGCGGATCTTATGAGCCAAAAGCTGAAAATCGATAGGACCGAGGAGCCCGGCACCACCCGGCTCGTCTTGAAGGGGATTATCGACGAGGACGCGGACTTCGACGCAGCCTTCGCCGACGTCAAGCCCACGGTGGTGGTGAACCTCGAGGGCATCGAGATGATCAATTCCTGCGGCGTTCGGGAATGGGTCCACGCCATCCAGGCCTTTCCCAAAACCGCGCGCGTCGTCTACGAAAAATTGGCCCCGCGCATCGTCGAGCAGGTCAACTATGTCGCCAATTTCCTGGGCCACGGCAAGGCGACCTCCTTCTACGCGCCGTATTTCTGCCCGAAGTGCAAGAAGGAGGCGAACGTCCTGCTCAGCGTCGAGGCCATGGCCCGCGCCTCCGGCGGCAAGGCCCCGACGGAGAAATGCCCCGCCTGCAAGGGGACGATGGAATTCGACGACATCGAGGAGGAATATTTTTCCTTCCTCGAGAATATCGCCTCTTGATACCCCCCGCCTTAAGTCAGCAGCGAGGCGTTGAGCCGGTCGAATTCCCGGGGCACGTGTTTCTCGGCTAAATCCACGACTTTAGGGATGGCCTTCACGTCGAGGAAGCTCACGTTCGCAAGGTTGACGTTCACATCCCAGAGCTCGACGTTGGGATCGCGCGCGAGGAGGCGTTTTTGGTCCTCGATGCGAGCCCTCCGGATCAGGTCGGTCAGGTGGACCGTCATGCGCAGATGCTGCAACGCGGGTATCTTGCGGATCAGCCATCCGTCGAAGAAATCGATGGTGGAGAGGTCCGTGCCCAGGTCGACCGCGATGACCAGCAGCCGTTTTTTCTTTTCCAACCCGACTTCCCGATCCTGCAGCCATTTTTTGTAGATGGAAACCGTGGGGATCTCCTCGCCGGCGCCGCCGTCCGTGTAGGTGCGTTTGCCTCCGGCGTCGGTGATGACCTTCGGAGTGAAAATGACCGGGATGGAGCTGGAGGCGATGATGGCGTCCATCGGATTGGTGGGGAATATGAAATCGCGGTAGATTCCCTCGGGAATGGGCGTGTGGGTAAGCACGTCGGTGCGATTTTTTTCCAGGTTGTAGGCCAGGCAATACCAGGGATATTTTTGTTTCCCGGTCTCCAGGGTCTTGCCCATCAAGGCCTGCAGCGACTCGTTGATGTTGTGGAAGCCCTTCAAGACCGGCCCTCCGTTGCTCTTGGTCACGGCTTCCTTCAAGATGTTTTTGGCGATCGAAAAGGCCGAGGGAACCAGTTGCAAGTGGTGGGTTTTGAAGAAATCGTCGGCTTGCCGGACGATTTGGTCGGCCTTCAGGCCCATCGCGAAAAAAAGGCCGACGATCGCGCCTCCGCTGGAGCCCCAGATCTCCGAGATATGCCGCTCCGCCCCGATTTTTTCTAAAAAGCGCAGCACCGAGATGTGCGCGAACATGCGGATGCCGCCGCTTCCCATGGAGACGACGACCTTCGTGTCCTTTTGGGAAATACTGCGGATCAGGCGCGCATAACGGCGCGAATAGCCGTTGTTGCTGGCCGGGGCCGTCTTCTTCACAATTGTATTGATCTTCCCCACACCGAACCTGTACAATTTTAACCTAGGGGTTAAATAAAGACAAGATGGAATGGAAATCTAATCGTCGCGTCCTGATCGTCGCGGGGCCCAAGCCGATCTCGAAGGAGAGCCTCGCGCCGCACGAGGGATTGGCGGCCAAAAACCTGAGCGCGGCCTTTACCCATATCTCGAGCTCCCGGCCCGATTTGGTCATTTACTTCGCCAAGGGACGGGACGACAACCTGGAAGAGCACGTCTTGACTTGGCTGATCGAGGGCTTCCACGGAAAGTTCCTGCTTTTCGACACCTTGAACCGCGTCAAGGATTCCGACGTCCTGCTCCGCAGCCAGGTGATCGACGACTATTTCAGCGGGCCGGTGGGCACCGAGCGTTTCCTGACGATCATCAAGAACCGGCTCTCCCACGAGAGCCACTTCGCCCCGCCGCGGGCGATGACGACCTTCGACCTGTTCCGCAACCTTTTCGAGCGGGGCTTGGACGCCATCTTCTTCTTCAACGAGGAGTTGACCCATTGCGTGGCGGCCAACATCCGCGCCGAGCAGGTCACGGGACTGAGCCTCGACGAGCTGCGGCACTCCAGCCTTCGCGATCTCTGCGTGCAGGGGGAATACGAGGACACCCTGCGCACCATCCGCCGTGCCGGGCGGCATTACTACGACTCCCGCGGCACCACCATTCTGAAGGGCGCGGGCGGGCGGCAGATCGAGGCCGCATTCAGCTGCGGCATCTTCGGCTTCGGCCGGAAGAACTTCGTCAAGCTCGAGGTGCAGAGCCTGCACAACGCCGCGGGCAAAGGCCCCCTGCCCAAGGGCAAGGGCGGGGCCGAGCGGGCCTCGCATGCCGTGCTCCATTCCCCGGGCTGATTTCCCACTCAAAATCGCCCTACTCCTGCGCCGGGGCTTCGTGCTAGCCAGGCGCGATGCAGCCCTTCGTCCCCCAACGCCTGCTGATCGAGGCCGCCGTCGCCGAGGCCCCCGTGACGCGCCGGATTCGCGCCGCCTTTCCGAAGGTCCCCGCCGAAACCCTGAGCAGCGTCCAAGACTGGAAGGAGCCGGGGCCGATCACGCCGGCCAAGCGCATCCTCGCCGTGGCCGAGCACCGGGGCGAGGCCCTGAAGCCCTTTCCCAAGATCAAGCACGCCATCAACCTGGGCGACTACGTCTTCAATCCCGTCTCGAACTGCCACCTCGAGTGCAGCTACTGCATCCTGCAGAGCTACCTGCAAAACAACCCCGTCTTGACGGTCTTCGCCAACACGGGGCGCTTCCTGGACGCGATCCGCGCCCTCGCCGCCGCGCATCCGGGACGGGGGCTGCGCCTGGGCACGGGAGAGCTCTCCGATTCCCTGGCCCTCGACGGCGTCACGGGTTTCAGCGGGGAATGGATCCCCTTTTTCGCCGGCCAGCCGGACCTGTTTCTGGAATTGAAGACCAAGTCCGACCGCATCGACCAGCCGCTCAAGCTCGACGGGCGCGGGCATACCGTCCTTTCCTGGTCCCTGGCCCCGGAGGAGATCGCCCGGCGGGAGGAGCTGAAGTGCGCCTCGACCGCCCGGCGCCTGGACTGCGCCCGCCGCGCGCAGGAGGCCGGCTACCCCGTGGGTCTGCACCTCGATCCCCTGATCTGTCACGAGGGTTGGGAAAAAAATTACGACGAACTCTTGGAGGCGATCGCCGCCTCCCTCGACCCGCGCCGCGTCGCCTGGGTCAGCGTCGGCAGCCTGCGCTACGACAAGGCCTTGAAAGAGATCGCCACCGGGCGCTTTCCCCAGACCAAGATCTTCGCCGAGGATTTTATTCCCGCCCCCGACGGCAAGCTCCGTTACTTCAAGACCCTGCGCCGCGAGATGTACCGGCGCGTGTGGCGGCGGCTTGGCGAGTGGAGCGAGGCGGTCCCGCGCTACCTCTGCATGGAGCCGCCTTGGATGTGGGAAGAAGTCACGGAACGGGCCGCGCCGGCACCCGAGACGGTGGAGGCGCGTCTCTTGGCCCGGCTCAGGGAGTTGGCCGCCGCATGAGGGAGTTTCGCCGCGACATCGCGATGCCCGCGCCCGGCCGCTTGGCCGCCCTGGTGGCCGCCGAGGCGCAGGCCTGCTGGCTGGACAGCGCCCTCCCCGGGCACCCGCGGGCGCGCCACTCGCTCGTCGCCCTGCGGCCGTTGCGGGTCTTCCAGTCCGGCGCCGCGGAGTTGGAGTCGCGCCTGCGCGAGTGGGACGCCTGTTTCAAGCCTTGGGCCGGCCGGGTCGAATCCGAGGCCTTCTTTTCCGGCGGCCTCGTCGGTTATTTGAGCTACCCGGCGGGCCGATTTTCCGCGCCCTTGCCGGCCGCGCAGTTTTTCCTCTTCGACAGCGGGATCCGGATCGACGCGCGGCGGGCCGCCGCGACCGTATTTTCGCTCGGCCTGCGCGAGGACTTGAGCGGAGCGGACCCCGCCCTGGCCGAGGCCCGCTGCCTCGAGCTCGAGAGGCTCCTCCGGACCGCTCCGGAGGCCGTCGCGCGCGCCCCGCGCCTAGCTTCGCTGCGCGCGGAGCTGTCGCGGGAGGATTACCTATCCAAGGTTCGCGACATCCGGGAGCGCATCCTGCGCGGCGATTGCTATCAGGCCAACTTCTCCCAGCGTTTCGTCGCGGCGGGGGAGTGGGACCCGGCCGAACTCTACCTGCGCCTCCGCGAGGCGTCTCCCGCGCCCCAGATGGCCTTTCTGAATCTGGGTTTTGGCCAAATCCTCTCCGCCTCGCCCGAGACCCTGCTCGAGGCCGAGGGCCGTCGCGCGCGTTCCCTGCCGATCAAGGGGACGCGGCCGCGCGGCGCGGACTCCGAGGCGGACCGGCGCCTCGCGCGGGAACTGCTTGGCAGCGCCAAGGACGCCGCCGAGCTCTTGATGATCGTCGACCTGGTTCGCAATGACCTGGGGAAGGTCTGCGAGACGGGGTCTATCCATGTCCCGGTCCTAAGCGAGCTCGACTCCCTGCCGCAGGTCCATCACCTGGTCGCGACGGTGGAAGGCCTGTTGCGCGAAGGGATCGGTCCCTTGGAGGCCCTGGGCGCGCTCTCTCCGGGCGGCTCCATCACGGGGGCTCCCAAGCTCAAGGCGATGGAGATCCTGCAGGAGCTGGAGGCGGGGCCGCGCGGCGTCTATACCGGCTCGATCGGCTATGCGGCCCTGGGCGGCCGCGCGGCCTTCAACATCGCGATCCGCAGCGCCTGGCTGAGCGGCGGGCGGCTGGAGTACTCGGCCGGCGGCGGCATCGTCGCCGACTCCGAGCCGGAGGCGGAGTACGCGGAGAGCCTGCACAAGGCGCGGGGATTTTTCGAGGCCCTGGGCGCGGAGCCGCCGCGGACTTGATTCCGCTTCACGTTTCGATTCGAGGGAGCTACGATAGGTCCGATGTCCGGTTTGGTATACTTCAACGGGATGCTCAAGCACGAGCACGAGGTCGCCTTTTGGGCCTTGGACCGGGGCTATCTCTACGGCGAGGGCCTCTTCGAGACGATGAAGGCGGGGCGCGGCTTCATTCCCTTCCTAGGCGAGCACTTGAGCCGCTTGTTCCGGGGCATGGACGTCCTGCGCATGCAGCTCAACATCTCCGCCTCCAAGCTCGAGTTCGCCCTCTACCAGACCCTACATCACAACCGGCTCAAGGACGCCTACCTTCGCCTGATGCTCAGCCGTGAGAACCGCGAGATCGGCAGCTTCGAGCCGGGAGACGCGACCAACTTGGTGGTTCTGGCCAAGCCGCTCGAGAAGCCGCCCCGCCGTCTCTACGGCGAGGGGGCGCGGGCGCGGGTGATCGAGGATTTCAAGATTTCTCCGGATCCGCTCTGCCAAGTGAAGACCACCAATTACCTGCGCCCGATGCTGGCGCAGCGCATGGCCCAAGAGCAGGGGGCCGACGAGGCCCTGTTGCTCAACACCGCGGGCCACGTGGCCGAAGGGGCGACAACCAACCTCTTTATCTTCGACGGCGAAAAGATCGTCACGCCGCCGGTCAGCGAGGGCCCCTTGCCCGGCGTCACCCGCCGCGTCGTCATCGACCTGCTGGTGAAGAATTACGTCCCGTACGAAGAGCGCCCGCTGCGGCTTCAAGACCTGTATACGGCGAAGGAGGCCTTCCTCACCAACGCGATCAAGGAGATCGTCCCCCTGACCCAGGTGAACGACAAGTCCATCGGCGAGGGCCGGCCCGGGTCCGAGACCGAGAAGGTCGCGACCCTGTTCCGCGAGGAGATCCAGTACCGCTTCGAGAGTTTCGAATCGAAGCGCTGGGGCGTGGATTAATCGAACAAATTTTTTAGGACGTGGCGTTTGGCGAAGCGCGCCGCCGCGATCGGATTGTGGCCGAGCGCGAGAGCCGCCAGCAGGGCCGAGGCGAAGGTGCAGCCGCTGCCGCGGCGCGAGCCGGGCCGGCGCGGCGCCCGCAGGGCCAGGCTTTGCTTTTCGGTGCGGACCCAGTCGATCGCGGTCTTCGGGTCGGCGGCGTGACCGCCCTTCAGCACGACGACGCGGCCGGGCTTCTTTCCCCCGTCGAACAAGGCCTTGGCCGCCGCTTCCATCCGGGCCTCCCCCGCGAGGCGCGTTTTCAAAAACCACTCCGCTTCGGGCAGGTTCGGCGTGAAGGCGTCGCAGAGCCGCAGCAGGCGCGCGAGGTTAGGATCGCCCGCTTTTCCGCGAAAGAGGCGGGCCCCGGTGGAGGAACGTAGCACCGGGTCCCAGACCACCAGGCGGGGCCGGCGCCGCCGCAACCATTGCAGCAAGGCGGCGAGGTGCGCGGGCGTCCCCAGCATGCCGACCTTGACGCCGAGGATCCGCCCGCCGGCGGCTTCCAGCTGCGCCCGGAACAGGGACGGGGGCACGGGCTTCCAAGCGAGGAACTCGGTTTCGGATTGGGCGGTGACGGCGCTCAGCGCCACGCGGCACTCGAGCCCGAGCCGCCCGAAGACGCGGACGTCCGCCAAGACCCCGGCATGTCCGGAGGGGTCGAGGCCGCCCACCGCCAGCAGGGGCGCTAGCCGCGCCGCTTTTGAAATTCGTCGACGAACCACCTTGCCTCCGCCGCGATGTCCGGCGCCAGGCTCAAGGCCCCGATCATCGCCACCGCCGCGACGCCGGTCGCGACCACTTGGGAAAAATTTTCGCGGTTGATGCCGCCGATCGCGACGACCGGCGCGCGCAGCGCGGCGACCACTTCGCGCAGGGTATCGAGGCCCTGAACCGGATGGCCGGGCCCCTTGCTGGCCGTAGGAAAGATCGCGCCCAGCGCGACGTAGTCGGCGCCCGCCGCCTCGGCGGCCAAAGCTTCCTCGCGGGAGTGGGAGCTGTAGCCGATCAGGCGGCCCGGGCCCAGGATCCGGCGCGCCTCCGCGACCGGGAGATCGTCCTGTCCGACGTGGACTCCGTCGACGGGCAGCTCCGCGGCCAGCGCGACGAAATCGTTGAGGATAAAGGTGAAATTCCGCTCCCGCTTGAGCGCGAGGATCTGACGGGCTGCTTCGCGCACCTTGCCCAAGTCCGTTTCGCCCTTCATGCGCAGCTGGAGGATGGGGACGCCGCCAGCCACCAATTGCCTGGCGAGCTCGAGATGCGAGAGCCGGGGATTCAGGCTTGTGTCGCAGAGCGCGTAGATGCCGCGGAGCTCCCTCATGGCCTCAATGCTCCGCGAGGTGGTTGCCCAGAAACCACATCAGGATCAGCCCCGCGACCAGGCCCAGGAAGGTCCAGTGCTTGACATGGGAGTGCTTGTGGACCTCCGGCAGCAGGTCGGAGAGCGAGATGTGCAAAAAGGTCCCCGCCGAGAAGGCGATCGCCTTGCCGACCAAGAGCTCGTTGCCGGGGCGGATGATTCCGTAGGCCAG
>JADYZQ010000030.1 GCA_020853015.1 Deltaproteobacteria bacterium | reverse complement strand
TTGCAATGCCCGGCCGGCCAGGCCAACCCGGCCCCGCCCGTCGGCCCCGCGTTGGGCCAGCACGGCGTCAACATCATGGAGTTCTGCAAGCAGTTCAACGCGCGGACCCAGAAAGACGCGGGCCTGATCATCCCCGTGGTGATCACCGTCTATCAGGACCGCTCCTTCACCTTCATCACCAAGACTCCTCCGGCGAGCATCCTGCTGCTGAAGGCGGCCAAGGTTCCGAAGGGCTCCGGCACGCCCAACAAGACCAAGGTGGGCACCGTGACCAAGGCGCAGGTCGAAGAGATCGCCAAACTGAAATTGCCCGATCTCGACGTCCGCGACTTGGCCGCCGCCGTCCGCACGGTCGAGGGAACCGCCCGCAGCATGGGCATCGAAGTGAAGTAAGCATCATCGAATCGAGGATATTATGGCAGGAAAGAAATACAAAAACGCCGCCACGAAGGTGGATCCGGACAAAAAATACACCCTGGACGAGGCCGTCGGCCTCCTGACCGAGCTGAAGTCGGCCAAGTTCGACGAGACCGTCGAGGTGGCCTTGCGCTTGGGCATCGACGCCAAGCAGACCGATCAGATGGTCCGCGGCGCGGTGGCCCTGCCGCACGGATTGGGCAAGACGGTGCGCGTCATCGCCTTCGCCAAGGGTGGCAAGGAGAAAGAGGCCCTCGAGGCCGGCGCCGACGCGGCGGGTTCCGACGAACTGATCGAAAAAATCCAAGGCGGCTGGATGGACTTTGATAAAGTGGTTGCCACGCCTGATATGATGGCTTCGGTCAGCAAGCTGGGCAAGGTGTTGGGTCCGAGGGGTTTAATGCCCAATCCGAAGGTCGGCACGGTCAGTATGGACATCGGCAAGGCGGTGCGGGATCTCAAGGCCGGAAAGGTCGAGTTCCGCAACGAAAAGGCGGGCATCGTTCACGCTCCGGTCGGCAAGCTGTCCTTCGGCCCCGAAAAGATTAAAGCCAACGTCCTCTCCCTCATCGAAGGCGTGGTGAAGGCCAAGCCCAGCTCGAGCAAGGGCGCCTTCCTCCGCGGCGTCGCCATCTCGGCGACGATGAGCCCGGGGATTCGGATCGACCCGAGCACCGTCGGGGTCGGCTGATTTTATTTTTTGAATGGGTGCGTCAAAGACCGTGGGTCCGACTCTTCACCGAGTCGAATAATGTTAGCGATAACGCCCACGCAGACGGGATTCGGTTTCCCTCTTTACGCGGCCTGAAACAAGAAACCACAGCCCTCAACCTCCTTAACCGATGGGGGTTGAAGGCGGAAAGAGAGAGACCATGAATCGAGAGCAGAAGGCGCAGGCCGTGGAATCGCTCAAAGAGCGCTTCCAAAAGACCTCGGTGACCCTTCTTGCGGAATATCAAGGCCTCACGGTCAGCGAGCTGACCAAGCTTCGTCAGGAGCTTCGCAAAAACGACGCCGAGCTGAAGGTGCTGAAAAACACCCTGGCCGGCCTCGCCATCAAGGGCACCGAACTGGAACCCTTGACGAAACTCTTCGTCGGCCCCACGGCCGTCGTGACGAGCGAGAAGGACCCCGTCACTCCGGCGAAGGTCCTGGTCAAGTTCGCGAAGGAGTTCGAGAAGGCCAAGATCAAGGGAGGCTTCCTGTCCGGAAAGGTCATGGACGCAGCCCAGATCGAGACCCTCTCCAAGCTGCCTTCCCGCGAGGAGATGCTCGCCAAGTTGCTGGGGTCGATGAACGCCCCGGCGCAGAACTTGGTGAACGTCATGAGCGCGATTCCGCGAAAGATGGCGACCGTGCTTGCGGCGATCCGCGACAAGAAATCCGCTTAAGAAGAAATTATTCATTCCATAACACCCATTTTTGAAAAAAAATTTAAGGAGAAATTAAAATGGCTATCGTGAAAGCTGAAGACATCCTGGAAACGATCGAAAACATGACCCTTCTTCAGGTCGCCGACCTGGTGAAGGCCTTCGAAGAGAAGTTCGGCGTCTCCGCCGCCGCCCCCGTGGCGGTGATGGCGGGCGGCGCGGCCGGCGGCGGCGCCGCGGCGGTCGAGGAGAAGACCGAGTTCACGGTCGTCCTGGCGAACGCCGGCGACAACAAGATCAACGTCATCAAGGAGATCCGCACCATCACCGGTCTGGGCCTCAAAGAGGCGAAGGATCTGGTCGAGGGCGCTCCCAAGACCGTGAAGGAAGGCGTCAGCAAGGAAGACGCGGCCAAGATCAAGGACCAGCTCGAGAAGGCCGGCGCCAAGGTCGAAATCAAGTAATCCGTCTTCGATATTCAAAGGGATTTCCCCCTCCGGGCGAGGGGGAAATCTCCTTTTTCCGCTTTTTTGAGCCCGCGTTGACAATTATTCGCTAGGAGACGTCATGAGTTCTTCTCATGTTCCCACCGGGATTTTGCGCAAGGATTTTTCCAAGATCCACAAGATCGTCGAGCTGCCCAACCTCATCGAGATCCAGAAGCTCAGCTACGATAAATACCTCCAGGCCGACGTGGCCCCCGAATCCCGAGCCGACACCGGCCTGCAGGGCGTCTTCAAGAGCGTTTTCCCGATCCGCGATTTCAACCAGACCGCCAGCCTCGAATTCGTTTCCTATCGCTTCGAGCGCCCGGCCTACGAGGTCAACGAGTGCCGCGAGCGCGGCATGACCTTTTCCGCCCCGCTCAAGGTGAC
>JADYZQ010000029.1 GCA_020853015.1 Deltaproteobacteria bacterium | reverse complement strand
TCGAAGGCGAGTCTCTCCTCCGCCTCGGAATCGAAGCGCGCGCGAAACTCCCCTTCCTTTAGCGACACCAGGGTCACCGATATCCCCGGCCCCGCCTCGGAGGCCCGCGAGAAGAGCGGCAGGCGCTGTCCCTCCGCCAGCCCGCGCGCCGGCGAGAGAAAAACCGACCATTCCAAAGGCGCCGTCGCACGCAACAGGAAGACCTCGACCTTCCCGCCCGTCGGCTTGCGGGCGAAGAGCCGGCAGGCCAATACCGAGGTGTCGTTGGCCACGACCAGGTCGCCGGGCCGCAGGTAGCGCGGGAGCTCCGAAAAGCGCGCATGTTCCACGCTCCGGGCGGCGCGCCTCAGCACCATCATGCGCGAGGCCCCGCGCTCGGCCGGCGGTTCCTGCGCTACCAGCCCCTCCGGGAAGGCATAATCGTAATCGCGAATGTTTTCAGTCATCTTGACAATACCTACCTCGCGGCTTACAGCCTTGGTCGATGCGCGACCGTCTCCTCCGCCGTTACGCCCGCTGGCTCAACCGCCGCCCGAAGACCGTGGTTGCCCTGGCCTTCCTCGTCACGGCCTTAAGCCTCTGGGTCTCGATCGCCTACTTGAAGACCCAGACCGGGATCCTGGACCTCTATTCCGAAGACACGCCCGTCAACCAGCGCTTCCTCAGTTACACCAAAAAATTCGGCGCCGTCGAGTCCCTGATTCTCATCTTCGAAGGCGATAAGCCCTCCGAACGCCAGGCCGCGATGGACGCCCTTGCCGCGCGGCTGAAGGCCGACCCCCAGGGCTACGTCCAAGACATCTTCTACAAGATCGACCTTAGCCTCTTCAAGCAACACGCCTTCCAATTCCTCTCGGAGGCCCAGGCCAAGGCGCTGCTGCTCCAAGCCCAGGCTCCGGACGGCGGCATCCGCGCCCTCTTCCAGGCGCATAACTTCGGCGGCTTTCTCGCCTTCCTCAACGATTCCCTCGAGGCCGGGATGAAAAAGGGCACGCCGCCCGGCGCGGACGCGGCTGGGGAATTCCGCAAGCTGCTCCAGCCCGTCTTCCTGCTTCGCGACTTCCTGGACGGCCAGGAGCTGAGCGCCGAGACCATCACCACGCGCCTCGAGACCGGCCCCGACGAGCGCGCCAGCATCGACGACGAGGGCTACCTGCGTACCGACGACCGGAAGATGCACGTCATGTTCGTGAGGCCGGCGGACCGCAAGCAGGACTACAAAGTCGACCAAAAGCTCTTGAAATGGGTGCGGGAGGAGATACCGGCGGTCGAGGGCCGCTTCCCCGGCGTGAAGATCGGCGTTACCGGCGGGCCGGCCCTCAACAGCGACCAATTTCAGATCAGCCAGAAGGACATGACCCTGGCCAGCATCTTCGCCTATACGTCGACGGCCCTGCTTTTCATCCTGGCCTTCCGATCCTTCGCGCGGCCCTTCCTGGGCCTGCTCACTCTCAATCTCACCCTGACCTGGGTCTTCGGCTTCACGACCCTGGCGATCGGGCATCTCAACCTCTTCTCGCTCGCCTTCATCGTCATTTTGGTCGGTCAAGGCACCTATTACGGAGTGCACGTCGTCGCGCGCTATGAAGAGGAATTGCACCGCGGGCGGGCGGTGCCCGCGGCGATCGAAGAAACCATCGCCAACGTCTTCGGCAACATCAGCACCTCGGCGATCACCACCGCCGCCGCCTTCTATGCGACGACCCTGGTCGAGCTGAAGGGCTTCGCCGAGCTGGGCTGGATCGCCGGCACCGGCATTCTGCTCTCCGCGCTCAGCATGCTCTTCCTGCTGCCGGCCTTCCTCCTGCTCTACGACCGGCGCCGCTCGCCCGAGTTGCTCAAAGGCGCCGGCGAGCTGGCCGAGCCGCCGCTCAAGCCCTGGATGCTCGCCTTGCGCGGCGCCGTGCAAAACCACGCCGTCTGGGTGATCCTGGCGGTCAGCGCGGTCGGGCTGTGGGGCTCCTACATGTTCTACAGCCCCCGGCACGGCGTCGCCTTCGACAACAACCTGCTCAACCTGCAGGCGAAAGACACCGAGGCGGTGCGCTATGAAAAAAAGCTGATCGAGACCTCGCTCTCGCCGCGCGCGGGGATCTTCATGACCGGCTCGCTGGAAGAGGCCGAGCGCCTCGCCCGGGCGGCCAAAGCCCTGCCCACCGTGCAGCGGGTCGAGTGGCTGGGCGACATCTTCCCCGAGGGCGGCGTCACCGCGATCACCGGCCAGGCCCTGCGCCGCGCCATCTCCGGCCTGCCCGAGGCGCCTCTCTCCCCGCCCGACCCCGCAAGGCTGCGCGCCGAGCTCGAGCGCCTGCGCCGCAACCTCGAGGCGGCCGAAAACCAGGCCCTCGGCTACAGCCAGGGCGACAAGATCCTCGAGGTCGCCGAATCCGGAATCCAGGCCGTCGACGGGATCCTGAAAAAATTCCCCGAAAGTTCCGGCGACGCGGCCACGCGCAAGATGCTCGAGGCCTCCTTCTTGGCGCCGCAACTGGCCGATTTCCAAAACCGCTTCTTCCCCGCCGTGCGCGGGATGCTGCGCGCTGCCGCCGCGGCGTCGCCCATGGCCCTGGACCAAGTGCCGAAGGAAATCCGCGAGCGCTTCCTCGCCCCCGACGGGACCTATGCGGTCTACGCCTTCCCCAAGGTGAACATCTGGGAGCGAACGCAGCTGGAGGTCTTCGTCGCGGAGCTGCGCCAGGTGAGCGCCGAGGTGACGGGGCCGCCGGTCATGTTCTTCGAGATCCTGCGGCTGGTGCGCAAGGACTACTTCAAGGCGGGCTTCTATTCGGCCTTGGCGATCTTCTTGATCTTCCTGATCGAGTTTCGCTCGCTGCGCTATTCCCTGCTCGCCTCGCTACCCTTGCTGATCGGGGTTTTCGGCCTTTTCGGCCTGATGTCCTGGCTTAAGATCTCTTTCAACACCGCCAACATGATCGCCCTGCCGATGATCTTGGGAATCGGAGCCGACAACGGAGTCCATATCTTGGCCCGATTTCGCGAGGAGGGCGGCCGCGGCATCGATTTCCTCTTCAAATCCACGGGCAAGGCCCTGTTCATCACCTATCTCGACTCGGTCACCTCCTTCGTCGGCCTGGCCTTCGCCAACCACCAGGGGCTGGCTTCGCTGGGACAGATCGTCGTGATCGGCCTCACCTGCTGCACCGTCGCGGGGATTTTCTTTCTTCCCGCGGTCATGTCCCTCGTGGCACGGCGCGGCGCGGCGAAACGCGCCTCGGCCGGGGCCTTCAGTTAGCAGTGGACTCTTTCCGGCGGCCCCTTCATATTGAGGCCAGGTCTTCAACCAAACTTGGGAGGTACTATGTCGATTCGAGGTCGTCTGGAACCCCTTGCCTTGACCTTGCTGCGCATCTCCACCGGCATCATCATGGCCGCGCACGGCTGGGATAAATTGCAAAACCTGAACGCCACCGTCGAGCAATTCGGCGCGATGGGCATCCCGAAGGCGGGCGTCTACCTGGCCATCGCCGGCGAGCTCGGCGGTGGTCTGGGACTGATCGTCGGCCTGCTCACGCCCGTCGCGGCCTTCGGCGTCTTCTGCACCATGGCGGTGGCGATCCTGCACGTCCACCTGAAGAACGGGCTCTTCGCGAAGGACGGCGGTTTCGAGTACCCCCTGACCTTGGCGATGGTGGCCCTCTACTTCATCATGCGCGGCGCCGGGCCGGTCAGCTTGGACGCGCTGTTCTGCAAGAAGAAAGAGGCGGCGTAGGGGGCGGGCCCCCGCGCCTCCCCTCCCCGCGGGGCGACCACATGAGGTCGCCCCTACGGATTTTGCGCCACTCCACAGTTTGGGTTTCCCGGAGATCGTGATAAACTGACCCGGCATGAACAAACCGCCGGAACATCGCGACACGGACCCCAGCGAGACCGAGGATTGGCTTCGTTCCCTCGACGCGGTGCTGCAGAGCCAGGGCAAAGAGCGCGTGCGCTTTCTCTTGGGCAAGCTTCTGGAGCTCTCGGCGCAACACGGCGCGGCCTACCCGCCGATCCTCAACACCCCCTACGTCAACACGATACCCCTTAGCGCCCAGCCGCCCTATCCCGGCGACGGCGCCATCGAATGGCGGATCCGCAGCCTGGTGCGGTGGAACGCCATGGCCATGGTGGTGCGCGCCAACAAAAAATACCCGGGCATCGGCGGCCACATCTCGACCTTCGCCTCCGCCGCCACGCTCTACGAGGTGGCTTTCAACCATTTCTTTCGCGGCAAAAACCACGGCCGCTCCGGCGACCAGGTCTACATCCAGGGCCACGCCGCCCCGGGGATCTACGCCCGCGCCTTCCTCGAGGGCCGGCTCAGCCTCGCCCAGCTCGAAAACTTCCGCCGCGAGCTGGAAAAGGGCGGCGGCCTCTCCTCCTACCCGCATCCCTGGCTGATGCCCGATTTTTGGGAATACCCCACCGTCTCGATGGGCCTCTCGCCCTTGGCCGCCATCTACCAAGCGCGCTTCAACCGCTACCTGCAGGCGCGCGGGATCAAGAACACCTCCGACTCGCGCGTCTGGGCCTTTCTGGGCGACGGCGAGACCGACGAGCCCGAAGCGCTCGGTTCGCTCTCGATCGCGGCGCGCGAGGGCCTCGACAACCTCACCTTCGTCGTCAACTGCAACCTGCAGCGCCTCGACGGCCCGGTGCGCGGCAACGGAAAGATCATCCAAGAGCTCGAGGCCGTCTTCCGAGGCTCCGGCTGGAACGTGATCAAGGTGATCTGGGGCTCCGACTGGGATCCGCTGCTCGAGAAGGACGTGCACGGCCTCTTGGTAAAGCGGATGCGCGAGGCCTTGGACGGGCACTATCAAAAGTATTCCGTCGAGCCCGGTTCCTACACCCGCCGGGATTTCTTCGGCGTCTCCCCCGAGCTGCTCGCCATGGTCGAGCACCTTAGCGACGCGCAGATCCAGAAGCTGCGCCGCGGCGGCCACGACCCCGACAAGGTCCACGCCGCCTACCACACCGCGGTCCGGCACCGCGGCGGCCCGACTGTAATCCTCGCCAAGACGATCAAGGGTTACGGGCTGGGCGAGGCCGGCGAGGGCCGCAACGTCACCCACCAGCAAAAGAAGCTCAACGAACAGGAGCTGAAAATTTTCCGCGACCGCTTCGAGATCCCGATCCCCGACTCCAAGCTGGGCGATATTCCCTTCTACCGCCCGGATCCCAAGAGCCAGGAAATCCAATACCTGCTGGAACGCCGCGAAAAATTGGGCGGCCCCCTGCCCCTGCGCCGGGTCCCCAAGAAACCCCTCGAGGTGCCGGCCCTCGATTCCCTGCGGGAATTCCTGGAGGGCACGCAAGACAAGGCCGTCTCGACCACGATGGCCTTCGGCCGTATGCTCAACCTCCTGCTGCGCGACAAGAAAATCGGCAGGCGCATCGTCCCGATCATCCCCGACGAGGCCCGCACCTTCGGCCTCGATCCCCTGTTCCGCCAGGTCGGGATCTACTCCTCGCTCGGCCAGCTTTACGAGCCGGTCGACAAGAACATGCTGCTCTACTACCACGAGTCGAAGGACGGACAGGTCCTCGAGGAGGGCATCACCGAGGCGGGGGCGACGGCCTCCTTCACCGCCGCCGGCACCGCCTACGCGGTGCACGGCGAGCCGATGATCCCGATCTATCTGTTCTACTCGATGTTCGGCTTCCAGCGCACCGGCGACCAGTTTTGGGCCTTCGGCGACATGCGCGGCCGCGGTTTCCTCTGCGGCGCGACCGAGGGCCGCACCACGCTCGCCGGCGAGGGGCTCCAGCACCAAGACGGCCACAGCCACCTCTTGGCCGGCACGGTGCCGAACATCCGCGCCTACCACCCCGCCTTCGCATACGAAATCGCGGTGATCGTGCAGGAGGGCCTGCAGCGGATGTTCGTCGACCAGGAGGACGTCTTCTACTACTTGACCCTGCAGAACGAGAACTACCCGATGCCGCCGATGCCGGAAGGGACCCGCGAGGGGATCCTCAAGGGACTCTATCGCTTTCGCGCGGCGCCGCACCGCCGCGAACGCCGCGTGCAGCTCTTCGGCAGCTCCTCGATCCTGCGCGAGGCCCTGCGGGCCCAGGAGATCCTGGACGAGCACTACCGCGTCGCCGCCGACGTATGGAGCGCGACCAGCTACCAGCAGCTGCGCCGCGAGGCGCTGGCCGTCGAGCGCTGGAACCGCCTGCACCCCGAGGCCCCGCCGCGCAAGTCCTACCTGGAATCGATTTTGGAAAAGGAAAACGGGCCCTTCATCGCCGCGGGCGACACGATCAAATCGGTGCCCGACCAGATCGCCCGCTGGGTGCCGGGCGGCCTGACGAGCCTCGGCACGGACGGCTTCGGCCGCAGCGAATCGCGCGAGGCCCTGCGGCGCTTCTTCGAGGTGGATGCCGAGCACATCGCGGCGGCCGCGCTGGCGGCCCTAGCCCGCGAGGGGAAGCTCGAACCGCGGGTGGCGTCGCAGGCGATTCGCGATTTGGGATTGGATCCGGAGAAGCCGAATCCCGTCGATGCGTAGGGACAGCAAAAAAAACTACATTTGTATCTTGATATCGGTGGCTTCTTCGGTGGGAAAGGCCTCGATCAGGCGGCGGAACAGCTCGACGTGGCGCTCTTCCTGCTTGGACTCGGCGAAGCGGAGGGCCTTTTCGAGGTAGGCGCGGCACTCCGCAAGGCCCGAGCGCTTGCGCAGCAGGGCCTCGACCAGCTTGAGGTCGATGTTGCTGGCGGAGAGCAATCCCTCGAAATCGTCCTGCATGGCATCGACCAGACAAGATACGGCCTTGGTGCGCTCGCCCTTCTTTAACAAGGCCAGGCCCATGGTCACGTTGGCCTGGTGCAAAAACGGCGGGTCGCTGCGCGAAATCTCGAGGACCTTCTGGCAGCGGCGGATCGCCGTGTCGAACTGGCCGAAGACGTCGATCAAGAGCCGGGCCGAGATCAGCTTGAGGGCCGGGTCTTCGGGCAGGAGCTTCTCGGCCTTCTCGTAGAACTTCCAGGCCTTGGGGAATTCTTTCTTGATCTTGTAGAGCACGCCCAGGCTGGAATAGAAGAGCGCCGCGAGGACCTTGTCTTCCTGGGCCTCCGCGTCGCTTAAGCCCGCGTGCAGCTCGGTCTCGGCCGCGTCGAGTTCCTTGGCCGCCATCAGGTCGAAGGCCTTGTAGAGTCGCTCGCTTTTAACTTTTTCGTGAACGCTTAACACCATGTTTTTCGAACCCGGAGACCTTTTTAACAGATTAACGGGCGAATGGCACTAAATACTACGGCCCCTTATTGGGGATCCTCCGTCGAGACGATCAGCTCCGAGGGGATCAGAATCTGCAGGGAAGAGAGGTCGAGCGCCTTAGGCTGTCCCTGGAAAAAGAAGTCGATCTCCGGCAGGTCTTGGTCCAAGGTCAGGATGGCGTTGTTGCTGCTCAAGGCCAAGGTGCTGAAGGTCAGATTTTGGTCCGGGGTCTCGACGATCAGGCTGAGCGTCATCGTGTTGGTGCCCGACGGCTGATTGTTGCGATTGAGCTTGAAGACCGTGGCCGTGGACTCGAAGTTGGGATCCAGCACGAGATTGATCGGCCCGATCCCTTCGAAATTGGCGTTGACGTCCAGGTCCAGCACGGTCAGCTCCCAGCGGTCGCTGAGCTCGTTGACGACGTCGGCCACCAGGCCGCCCTCCACCGTTTGCGTGACCGGATCGACCAAGAAGGAAACCGAACTCGGCCCCGCGTCGCCGATGACGATCGTGGCGGTGGTCACCATGGTGAAGGGCTCGCCGCTGCCGCCGCAAGCGGTAAGGGCGAAAGGGACGAGCATCGCGACCATCAAAGCGAGCCTTCCCGCGACTTTTCGAAACCAAGCGCTCATGGGCGGAACTCCTGCGTGGGGTGATTTTAGCAAGTCTCGCCCTCCCGCCCAAAAAGTTTCTTGGAAAATATTAAAAATTCTCTTGGGTTAGGTCCCGGCACCCGGCGCGTCTCGCGAGCCGGCCCCAGACCGACCGTAGGCGGCTACAGAATTTCAACTCGTTGAAATTAAATACAATTTACGACTGGACGGACGTCGAAGCCCGGCCTAAGCTGACGTCTTGTGAAAGTAGGCGGTGCCACCACTCTCCAACCTTCTTTACCCGCGGGGTTGGCCTGCGCCTTAAGCTCCCGCCGGGAGGGCTACGCCCTGCGCGGCCTCGCCGTACTCTTCCTCTTACCCCTTGTCCTCTGGGCCATCTGGAAAAAACGCCGTCGCTAAGGCCGCGCGCCCGCCAGCACCTCGACCATCGCCTCGTGCAGGCGTCCGTTGCTGGCGAGGATTTCTTTCGAGTAGATGTCGAAGGGATTTCCGCGAAAGTCGCTGACCCTGCCGCCGGCCTCCTGTATCATCAAGAATCCCGCCGCCACGTCCCAAGGGAAGAGGTTGAGCTCCCAAAATCCGTCGAAGCGCCCGTCGGCGACGTAGCAGAGGTCGATGGCCGCGACTCCGTCCCGGCGGATCGCGCGGGCCCGCATCAGGAAATTTTCGAAGTTGTCGAGGTTATTGTTCTTGGCCTCGCGGACGTTGTAGGCGAAGCCCGTCGTCAGCATCGCGTGGTCCAGCTCGGCGGTCTCGCTGACGCGGATCCGCTCGCCGTTCAGCGTCGCCCCCGCGCCCTTTTCCGCCAGGAACATCTCGTCGTGGTTGGGCTCGTGGACCGCGGCGAGGACGATCTCTCCCTTGTACTCCAAGGCGATCGAGACGGCCCAAAGCCGGTAGCCATGGGCGTAGTTGGTGGTGCCGTCCAGCGGGTCGATCACCCACTTGTACTCACTGTCCTTGCGCCGGCCGCTGCCCTCCTCGGCCAGGATGTCGTGGTCGGGGAAACGCCCCTGCAAGAGCTCGACGATGGCCAGCTCGCAGGCCTTGTCGACGTCGGTGACGAGGTTGATGCTGCCCTTGAACTCGATGCGCTTCGCCCGCTTCAGGCCCTCCAGCTGCAGTTTTCCGGCGATGCGGCAGGCCTCTTCGGCGCTCTGTAAAAATTCCTTCACGGGGTCTCCTTTCGCCCTCTGCGTGCCAGGGTCCACACCTGCACCGCTTCGGCCCCCGCTTGCAAGAGGCTTTTGCTCAAGGCCTCGACGGTGGCGCCGGT
>JADYZQ010000028.1 GCA_020853015.1 Deltaproteobacteria bacterium | reverse complement strand
GGTGTCGAGCACCTTCTTAAGCTCGGCGTTCACCGCGACCGAGCCGCCCGGCGGCACGGTGACGCGCTGCTTGTAGACGGAATACTCGGGGCCGCGGGTGACGTAGATTTCGTACTCGCCCGGCTCGAGGCGGAATTGGTTGCCGCCGATCAGCCGGTGATGGCCGCGCGGGGCCAGGTTGCCGCTGGGATCCAAGTAAAGCAGGTCGACGATGCCGTAGGGCTTTTCCTCGAGGTTGACGTCGGCGTAAAGCCCGAAGTTGGGCGGTTGGCCGTAAGGATGCGTCGGGCTGGGCTCGAAGCCCACGACGGTGACGCGGGCGGGGATAGCCGCGCCGTCTTCCGTGGCGCTGACGCTGACGCTGCCGGTCTCGCCCAGGCTGCAGACGACGCCGCTGACCGTGTTGGTCCCCGAGTCCAGCGATCCGCCGCTGCACTTGCCGGCCTTGGGGCCGCCGGCGAAGGCGTAGCCTTCTTTATAGACGTGGATCGTGTAGGTGCCCGAGCCGAACATCTTGTCCTTCACGTCGCGGCCGCTGGAGAGGTCGGCCGAGAAATTTCCCTGCTCGTCGGAGAAGGCCACCGTCACCGGCACGTGGTTGGCGGGCTCGGGGTCGGAGGTGTCGATCGCGACCACCCGGGCCTTGGCCACCGGGTCGCCGCCGGCGTCTTTCACCACGCCACTCAGGCGCAGCTTCGAGACGCCCAGCGCCTGGAAGCCGCCGTCGATGACGCTGGCCGCGTCACCCTTGCCGACGACGAAGTAGCGGGTGATGGTGCGGCTGCCCGGCTCGATCGTGAAATTGACCTTCACGTCGCCCTCGCCGCCGTTGAGCGGCAGAACCTGCAAGAGGCCCTCGCCCAGCACCACCGGCGTGACGCCCGAGACGGTCAAGGCCGTCGAGGTGTGCAGGGTGCCGTCGTCCTTCATGAACTGCAGCGGATTGTAGAAATAACCGTAGCTGACGCCGACGTTCTCCTCCATCGCCTGGTAGACCATCGCGGCGATCGGGTCGATCTGCGCGCCGCGCACGAAGCCCTTGCGCGGGACAAAGGGTTCGAGGGTGCCGGAGCCGTTCAGCCAGTCGCCCACCGGCATCTTCAAAGGCACCTCGCCGTCGTTCTGAAAGCGCGTCTCGATGATGACGTAGTTGGCGTCAGACTTAAGCGTGTACTCGGTGACGATGATCGGGTTGAGCCCCTTCAGCTCGGGGACGTTCTTGAAGGGATTGAAGATATCGTCGAAGCGCGTCGAGAAATAAAGGTCGGCGCCGACGAAGATCTTCGCGAAGGGCGTGATGATATTGGTCTGGATGTAGTCGTAGACGTCGAGGATGCCGGTCGCGCGCACGACCACGGGGCCGTTGGCGAAGTCGGCGTTGATGATTTCGAGGCGCTGGTAGTTGACCGTCCAGGAGAGGTTGACCAGCGGAAACATGGTGCCGAACTGGTCCTTGCCGCCCTCGGCGCTGGGCCGGAACAGGTCGGCGTCGATGATATTGCCGCCGAAGAGGCCGACGCCGGTGTTGCGGGTGGGCTTCTGCAAGATGATGCGGATCTTGTCGTTTTGCAGGAGGATGTCGCCGTCGCGCCCCTGCGCGAGCGGGCCGCCGAAGAGAAACTTGCCGTCGTTGACGATGCCGGCGCCGCGGAAGCTGTCGGGGGTGCCGCTCACGCTGGGGCCGAAGACTCCGCCCTCGAGGTTGAGGCCGCCGCCCCCGCCGCCGCAAGAAAGCAGGGCCGCGAGGCAGCCGTTCAAAATGGCGAGTTTTCCGAAGCGTTGGAGGTTCCCTAACATGCTGCGCTTACTCCTGCACATACCCCTAGAATGCCAGGAATTTTATCGGCTTATCTCCGGTTTCGTTGCCAACTCCTTCCTCAAGGTTTTTGGCCGGTGCCGGTCTGCTCGTAAAAGCGTTGATTTTGCTCCCAAACTCCGCCGTGGTGGTCGCGGTGGTAGCGGTGGCCGATCGTCTCCCGGGCCCGAGGGTCGGGGCTCTCGCTCAGCATTAAAAATGCCGCGGCGCGTAAAGGCGCCAGGGGGCTGTCGAGGAGGGGGATAACGAGGGGAACCGCCTGACTGCTGCCCATGCGGCCCAGGGCGAGGACGGTCTCGGCGCGTAGGGTCGCCTCGCCCTCCCCCAAGTTTTTCAGCAGGAGCGCCTCGTAGCCCGGGCTTTTATGTTCGGCCATCCGCCACAGCGCGGATTTTTTCACTTCCATAGAGAAGGGTCCGGCGAGGACGCCGGAGAGGAAGGCCTCGGCCGCCGCGCCCTGTTGCGGGACGATCAGGGCGAGGGCCTGGGACTTTTCGGCGTCGTCGGCGCGGCGAAAGTCCTCGGCGAGGCGTTCGACCGGGCGGGGCGCTCCCAATTTTTGCAAGGCGCGGACGGCGGCCCACTTCGCGGGCGAGGGCGGGGCGTCGGCCAGCTGTTTGAGCCCCTCGATCGATGCGGCGTTGCCGGAATTTTCCAGGGCGCGGACCAGGGCAATTTTTGCGGTGTTCGGTAGGGGCCGTTCGCGAACGGCCCCTACGAGGGCCGCGACCTCGACGGCGGAAAAATCCGTCTTGGACTTCTCTCCCAATTGCACCGCGGCATCGCTGGCGATCCTCGCATCCTCTCCGGCCAGGGCCTGCAGCAGCAAGGCGCCGCGCGCCGCGGGCGGGGCCGCGAGATAGGCCTTGGCCGCGGCGACCGCCGCCTCCGGCTTCGCCACGACCCCGCTCTTGCCGCCCAGGACGCGGTACTCGTAGCCCTGCCGCCGCGCCTCCTGGTAGGCGGTGTAGTTCGGCAGGGGGCCGAGGAAGACTAAAAACTCCCCTTCGGCCGGAAGCAGGGCGGGCGCCCCGGGCGTCAGGGGCTCGTCCAAAACGAGCCGGCGATCCGACCCCTCACCCTTCAGCGTCTCGACCGCTTTCAACTGGTAGAGGAAAAAGCCTTGTCCCGCTTTCGGCGCTTGGGCGGATTTGAGCGAGACGCGGCCCACCCAGGAGGCGCCCTCCAGCAAGGAAAAAAAATTCTTCGGGTCCGCGTCTTGCAACTGGGCCCGCCCGCTGGCGGGGAGGAGGTTCAGGATCAGACCAAGGGCGATAAGGAATCTCTTTTGCATCGCAACCAGCATACCATGCGGCGCCTCGGCTCTCCAACGAGGTAAAAAAAAGGGACGGCTTACGGGGAGCCGCCCCTTCTCATCCTACCCCTCCTTGCCGGTCTAGGCTCTCAGGAGGATCCAAGAATGAAAAAAGGGGACGGCCCGCATCCTATCGTGACGACGGGCCGTCCCCGTATATCGAACCTTAGCTCACTTCGACCTTGATCTCCTTCGGCTTGGCCTCGGGCTTCTTGGGGATGACCAGCTCGAGGACGCCGTCCTTCATCTTCGCCTGGATCTTTTCGGAATCCACGGTGTTGGGCAGCGTGAAGGAGCGCAGGAAGCTGCCGTAGCTGCGTTCGAGGCGATAGTAGTTGTCTTTCTTCTCCTCGTTCTCGAACTTGCGCTCGCCGCGCAGCGAAAGCACGCCCTCGCGGACGTTGATCTTCACGTCTTCCTTCTTCAGGCCGGGCAGCTCGGCGTGGATGCGCAGGGCCTCGGCGTCCTCGTAGACGTCGACCGCGGGCGTCCACTCGGCGGCCGCGTCGGCCTCCTCCGGCGTCGCGCGGCTCAGGCCCCAAAAGAGGCGGTTGAATTCCTCCGGGAGATTCCAGATGTCCCGGAAGGGGTTGGTTTCCCGAAACGGGCGATAGACTTGCAGGCGTGTCATAAGATCGACCTCCTTAAAACAGGAAATGACAGGGGTTTTAAGAACTTCGCGCCTTGTTTCCGGCGCTGCTCCTGAGATGGGGTCGATAAAACCGATGTCAAGAGGGGATTATTCTATCTCCTTCAACGCTTCGATCTGATTCGCCAGAATAGGGGGGATTTTCTCGGCAAGACGCCCGAACACGAAATCGGCGACTTCCCGATCCCGCAGAAGGACTTGATCCGCAGAGCCGTCTTCCTTGAGCAACTTCGCGGTTTCCTTTGCATATGGAATAAGGGCGCGTGCCAGGGCCTCGGCTTCTTCCGCATTCAGGGAGTCGAGAAGGCCCCCCAGGCGATCCCGATAACGGGTGAGATCCGCGGCCGGAGCTTTGCGCATCAAGTTTATCAAGTCCTCGCATAACTTCAGGTCTTCGGAGGAATGATAAACCCGCAGTCCTGCCAACACCCTCTCCGGGGAATTTTTCTCTGGAAGGGGATTCCATCTCATCATGCACGCGAAGTCTTCCGCAATCGCCCTCTGCGACTCCGCGCGTCTCGCCAGAGGCCGAAGTCGCTCGACCAGTTCCTTGTGCCCCGCCTCGCTCAAACGATGCGATAGGGCATGCAACAAGTCCAGATTCGTATAGATAGCCCGGATGTTCCCCGATTTGAGCGCCTTCTCGAAGAGCCCGGCGTGATGTCTCGCCGATGCGAGACGTTCCGCCATCGTCAGCTCGAGAGTTTTCTCCCGGAAGAGTGTGTAATAGTGCCTGGTCTGCAACCTTTTCATGTTGGCCCGCAAGGCCTCGTGAAACAGCCGCTCTACCTGCGCGGAACCGGAAGATACGACCCTTGCAGCCTTCGCTTCCGGCTTCTCCGCCTTGGACTTGACGGGGTTCTCCCGCTCGCCCCGCGGCATGGCTTCGGCGGGGCTGGGGGCGGGCTGCGGCGGGACTAACCTTTGCGCGGCTTGGGAATTTCCGAAGACCTCGGAGAGAATCCTGAGGTCTTCCCGCGTATAGGCGACATCCTCCCTAAGCTCGAAGTGCGCGAAAAACGGCCTCAAAATGCTACCGGCGGGAACTGCGACGAAGGATTTTCCCGATTTTCCCAAGGAGAGCAGGCGAAGAAACAAACTATGGTCGGCGCCGGCCAAGCTAAAGAGGCGCCTCCGCGTCGTTTCCCCAACCGGCCCCTCCTGCAATGCCCTTGAAATTAGTGAATCGAGATGCTTTCCCGCCTCGGCAGCGCGCGCTCCCGAGGCGTAACTTTCTAATATTTCCTCCGCTTCGGGACGAGACCGCGCGATCTCGATTAAACGCTCCAGGGTTCGAACCTGTCCGGGATCGTCGAGGTCCTGTCCGGAAAATAATTTTTCGGCCAAGGCCCGGGAAGCCTCCGATCCGGCCTCCTTCGTCAAACGGGCCAACCCTAAGATCGCCTCGAAGTCTCCTTCCGCGCTCCGCTCCGCGACGAATCGCAGGGCATCCTCGACCCTGGAATTTTCCGACTTTGCGTAGTCCAAGACCTCGTCCAAGACCCCCTGCACACCCGCGCGATGCAGCTGGAAGAGGACGTCGAGGGATTCGGGGCGGTAGTGCGCCACTACGCTCAAGAGACCCTTGGCCTCCTCCAAAATTTTCTCGGGAGGGAGCCCCCCGAAATCTGCCGGCTTGGCCTGGGGATCCAGGGCCAGTTCGCAAAGCTCCTGGATTTCCCTGAGTGCGTTCGCATGCGTAAGGGCCTGTTCGCCAAGCTCGCGCAGGGCCGAAATCCTCCCCGCCAGGACCTCGACCGCCAGCCCTTCGATCAATCTGTCGGCTTCGCTTCGAACCGCTCCCAAGAAACCGGGGCGAGGCTCCGATTGCCGGTGATCGCCGCCCGAGACCTCGCCGTCTTCCGACTTATCGACCTCCTCGATCGGTGCGATCGGCTCTCCGCCCTTATCCGCCGCTTCACCGGCCTCCCGCGGCGGCAGCGTCAAGTGAACGGGCTTAGGGCTGCGCAAGACGCGCAGGGGACGGAATTGTACGACGCCCCCTCCGCCGTTGGAGGGGACCTCGCATTCCAATTCCACGGCGAAACCTAAATCTTCGTGAGCGAAGGCGACGCGATTCGCGCCTCCCCGGCCCGAAGCTCCAAAAACGACCTTGAGCGGAAAGGCCTCGTCCGGCTCGTGACCCAATCGGTGTAAATACGCCTCCTTCACCTCATAGGAGCCCTTGCCATGATGCGTCGTATCGACCACGGTTTCGATGAAATCCCCGTTGGAGAGGTAAATTTGGATGCGTTGCTGGATTCCTCCCCTACCGCGGATTTCCCTGAAGGATACCTGCTCGGAGAAAATCACCTCCAAGGGGCGCATGGGAGGCGCCCGGAAGAAAGGCCGCAGGTCCTCCGGACCCTTGGGTTGGTTGGGCGCCAATTCCAGGCGAACGAGGTTGCCCGACCGGTCGCGAACGCCCGAGAGGTCGAATTCGAAACTTGGGATCCCCTGGCCCGAGGGCAGTCGCAATCGACTTCCATACCCTTCTACTTTTTCAAATCGCAGGGGCCTGGCCTTTCCCTCGCGAGCGTCGACGAGAACCCCCATTCCTTCGTCGGAGAGCCGCAATTTCCCGGCCGAATCCGCATCCACCGTAAATGAGAGGCGGTCTAGATTCGGCAGAATCAGATTTCCGGTCATTCGCCTAAGGCCCTTCCCAACGGAGTTCAATAGGGTGAAAAATCGAAAACAGGTCCCCAAGCCCATCAGACCACTTCTCTCCCCCAGCTTGGGAGCGACAACCCGCTTCGTCTGGATTTCCTGGCCTGACTTGGCGGGGAAAACACCCCCGACCTCCAGCGGCGGCGACGAAATTTCAAAGACCGGGGGAGAAACGGCTTTCGCGATTTCGGCGACGGGAAGGTCGCTCTCCCCTAACATTTCGGCAGCAGGGTCGGCGTTCGCTGAATCCCTTTCAGCGGGGCGGAAATCCGAACCGACCGTCATCGATTCGCCCCGACCATTTTCCATGGCCGACTTTGCACCCGGTAAAGAAAGAAGGGTCTCTCCCCCATCGAGGGGTTTAGAAACCTCCGGGAATTGCAATGCCCCCTTGGCGGACGCCGATAAATCTACTTCCAACGGCTTCTCGCCGCTTGTCGCGGCGATAGGCGCCTGGGACTCAAGCCCCTCTCCGGAAGTTTGGGCGGGGCTGGGCATCGGCTCGGACGATTTCCCGCCGGCGGCCAGCCAGAAATAACGAAGGTCCGGAAATCCTTCGTAAGGACTGGGCTCGTTCCTCGATTGCAACAACCCCTTTTCCACCAGCCTCTTCAACCCTTCATAGAGGCCGCGAGTCGACATTTGCACGCTTGCATCTTTTCTCACCGTCCTCCCAATGTCCGCGCCTAGCATGGGCTCTCCGGCAGC
>JADYZQ010000027.1 GCA_020853015.1 Deltaproteobacteria bacterium | reverse complement strand
TGGGCCGCCTTGATTTTCAGCTCTTGGGCGAGGATCTCCCGGCTGTAGGGCTGTTCGAAGCTGCGGCGCTCAATGTCCAGCACCGCGTCGAGATCGCTGCGGGTCATGGGTCGGAGCTGAAATCGGAATCTCTTTGGCATAGTCGAGCAGCCGCCGCCTCAAGGCGTCGACGCCCTCCCCTGTTTTGGCCGAGACGAAACTCCACGTCAAAGGAATTTCGCGGCCCGGCACCCGGAATTGCGCCTCCAGCCCGCGGCGGCGCGCCTCGCGTTCGGCCTGTTTGAGCCGGTCGCATTTGGTGAGCAAGAGGTGGGTCGAAACGCCCCGCTCGTGCAGGCCGTCGATCAGGCCGAACTCCTCGGCCTCCGGCTCCCGCTTGCTGTCAAGGAGAAGGAAGGCCAGGGCCGTGTCCGGGACCCGGTCGAAAAAACTCGCCATCAGCTCCTTCCAGGCGTCCCGCTCCTCGCGGCCGCGTTGGGCGAAGCCGTAGCCGGGGACGTCGACCAGACAGAGCTTGGGTCCCCAGCGATAAAAATTGACCGAGCGGGTCTTCCCGGGTGCCTTGCTAACCCGGGCCAAGGCCTTCTTGAGGACGGCGTTTAATAAGGAGGATTTGCCGGCGTTGGAGCGGCCCAGAAAGATCGCGATCGCGCCCCGCAGCGCGGGGAGCTGCTCGGGGAGGTAGGAGGTGGCTACGATCTCGGGGATGGGAGCCGGTTTCTTCTTCATCCCGACCGGCCCATCGCCGGGACCCGAGCCGGCTTAAACAACATCTTGTAGCGCAGGGTCGCGAAGCCAACCCAGAGGAGCTCGATGCCGACGAAGGTCGCCATCCCCGTCGCACCGCCGGAGCTGAAGCCGTAGCTGTGCAGGCCGACACCCAAGATGAAATTCACGCCGTACCAGGCCATCAACACCAAGAGGAAGGCCAGGACCGAGCCCAGGGCCAGCCCGAAACCGCGCAGCCAACCTGCGAAGCGGCCGTGCAGGATCGCCAGGTAGCCCAAGAGCGCGATCAGCGCCCAGACCTCTTTGGGATCCCAGCCCCAGAACCGGCCCCAAGAGGCGTTGGCCCAGACCCCGCCGAGAATGGTGCCGGCGGCCAAAAGGATAACGCCGACCTGCATGGACCGATAGAGAAAATAATTGAGACGCTCGATGCGCTCCTTCGCCTGCGGCTTGAAAATATAATAACCCAGACTCGCGTTGCCCACGCCGAGGGCCAGGGCGAAGGCCGCATAGCTCAAGGTGATGGTGAGCACGTGGATGGTCAGCCAATAGTTGCTGCGCAGGACCGGCACCAGGGGATCGATGGCGGGATCGAGGATGGAGGGTACCGAATCGGCCACCACCATCAGCAGCGTCGCCAGGGCCGCCGCTGCGACGGCATAGATCTTGGCACGGTAAACCGCCTCGAAGATCAAGGCGAAGAGGACGACGCCGAAGGCCACCCAGATGACCGACTCGTACATATTGGTCACGGGCGGCCGCCCTGAAATCAGCATACGCAGGACGAAGCCGTAAATATGGACCCCGAAGGACAGCGCCAGCAGGCCCATCCCCACCCAATACAAGCCCTTCCCTTTCATCCAGAGGCTGCTGATCAAGAGGAAGAAGGCCAAGGCGTAGCCCAGCCAGGCCAGACGGAAGGGCTTGACCGTGTTGAGCCGGATCTCGCGATGCAGATCCTGGGCCGAGGGGTAATCCTTGACGATCTGCCCCTGCTCTTTCAGGAGATCGCGCATCATTATTGCCATCTGGCCGAAGAGCGCCGCGTCGCCTTGAAAATAAGCGGCCAAGCTGCCCTGGACCGCCCCGGCGATCTTGGCGTCGGCGGTCGGCGCCGCCTGCATGGCCGAGAGATTGGGATAGCGCTCCGCCAGCTTCTCGAGGCTTTCCCAGTGGCCGCCGGCCTGAGGGATCATGGTGAGGGCGGAGCCCGAGGCGATGGTGTAGAAAAGGTTGAGCCGTTGCATCAGGCTGGCCGCGTGGCGCTCGATCTCGCTTAAGCTCGCCCCTTCCTGCTGCTTGGCCGCCACCGTCTGCATGAAGAGCTGAAACTCTTGGTTGGCGGCCAGGTCGGCCGGCGCGACGCGGCCGTCCGTCGGCTTCAGCCCCACCTGCTCCTGCAGGGGCTTGAAGCCCGCGTCGAGGATGGGCAATTTTTCCCAGGCCTTGGTCTGCGTCAGCCAGGAATAAATCAGCTCGATGGGGTCGAAGCCCTGGAACTTCTCCCGGCCGGTGATGGTGCGGACCGTCTCGCGGGCGAAGGTGTCGAAGGGCTTCTTGCGGCCGCCTTCCTGAATCGCCACCTCCCGCAGGATCTCGACCTGCATGCCGGGCTTCGGCGCGGGCCTCTCGCCTTCCGCCAGGAGGGCGGCGGGGAAGAATAGGATTCCCAACATCAAGAAAGTCTTCATGCGTATCATGGCGTTTTCTCCATCGGAATCTCCGGTGAGAGTCCGGCGGTCGCGGAGGAGGCCTGCGCTTTGCGCGCCGCGATCCGTTTTTGAACGAACATGGGTTTGAACCAAAACATCAGGGCGATGCCCGTGCACATCACGATGGAACCGAGGTACTTCAGAAAGATCCCCGGGTCGTAGGCGACGGCCAAGACCGAATAGTCGGGGCCGCCGGGATTGAGCTGGTAGCTGGCTTGGAAGAGCTTGTACTTCCCGTGCTCCAGTGGCTGATTCATGGCGATGAGCCGCGAGTCTTGCACTTGGGCCTCGCGGTCGATCAGGGTCACCTGGCTCTCGTAGCTGGCGGGGTCCTTGGTCCCCTCGTAGGTGCCCATGCGGAAGTCGTCGAGGCGCAGCTCGAAGCCGACGGGCTTGCTCTTCAATCCGTAGGCGACCTTGAGGCGGCGCGGGCCCAGATCGACGTCGCGGCTTTCCCCCCGCCCCAGCCAAAACTCCCGGCTGGCCTGGGCGTTGGCGAGCGCGAGCCGGACGGCCGAGGGCGGCCCCTCCTTGCCCTTGGGGACGGAGACCTTGCGGTAGACCTTCTCGATGCGCGCGCGCGGGGTGTCTTGGACCACGGAAAACTCGAAGTCCATCCAGCCCGTGCCCACCGGCTTGTCCAAGGCCAGGGGCGAGATTTCGCGCCAGGCACCGCCCGACTTGAGGGCATAGTAGTGCTCGCCGTTCTCGAGGCGGGCCAGGACGAGGGCGTTGTCGGAGGCGTTCCAGTCGGGCGGAAAGTCGTAGAGCCTCGGCCGCAGCTTGGAGTTTACCTCGCCATGCACCGTCGGCAGCATCGGGAACTTGGCAAAGACTGTATGACGCTCCCCGCCGGTTGGGGTCTCGAGCGTCAGGGTGAGCGCGGGATTGACGCGCTCGGAATCGACGCTGCGCAACCCGTTGGGATCGACCGCGGCGTTGGAGAGGTAGTTCTTGAGGGTGAGCGTGCCGGCGCGCGTTTTCAAGGGTTGGTTCAGATTGGGTTTCACCGGGATCCACGCGCCCTCCAGCCACAGGGCCGGACCGGCGAAGGCCTCCGGCTCTTTCAACAGGCGACGGAAGGCGGCCAAGTCGGGGAGCTCGAGATAGGCGACGGTCGCGGGCCCCAGGTTGAGGCGCTGCCGCTCGAACTCGCGGGCGAAGACCCACTCCTGCATCGTGGTCCGCGAACCGCTGATCTTGATTTCGAGCGCCGGATTATCGAGGGGATTGTCGGCCTCGACGCGGATGTCCTCGGCGGCGTTGGGGATGAAGTCGTCGACGCGGGCCTCGACGTCGCCCAGCACCCGGGTCGCCCAGGGCCGCCGGGGGTCGGGGGGATCGAAGCGGAACTCGGCGGGCTTCTGCTCGAGCTTGCCCAGGTCGACATCGTAGAAGAAGAGCTGGGCCTCTTTGATCGTCATCTTCTTCCCGGTCTCGCCTTCCGCGAGGATCATCTGCCCCTCGTAGCCCTCGATCAGGGTGAGCAGGGAGCCGGCGAGCAGGATCAGGATGCCCAAGTGCGTGACCAAAAAGCCGATGTGGTGGCGCTTCCAGGGCCAGCGCGACAGGGCCGCGAACAGGACATTGAGGCCGAGGACGCCCAAAATGGCGGTGAACCACCAGGTGCCGTAGACGTAATGCTTGGCGGTGTCGGTGTCGTAGAGCGACTCGTAGAAAGTGCCGACGGCAAGCACCGCGGCGAGGGAAAGGATCACGATGACAGCCAGCTTGAGCGAGGACAGGAAGCCGAACAAGGCGCGACCGATTTTCGATAAAACGGAATTCATGGTACCTTCACGGGCGCCCTAGGCGCGGCGCCCCGCCAACACTTGGGCCCCCAAATAACGGGCCTTCCCGCCCAAACGTTCTTCGATCCGAAGCAATTGGTTGTACTTCGCCGTGCGGTCGCTGCGGGAGAGCGAGCCCGTCTTGATCTGCCCGGCGTTGGTGCCGACCGCCAGGTCGGCGATGGTGCTGTCCTCGGTCTCTCCCGAGCGGTGGGAGATGACGGCGGCGAAGCCGGCCTGCTTGGCCAGGCGGATCGCCTCGAGCGTCTCGGTGAGGGTGCCGATCTGGTTGACCTTCACGAGGATGGCGTTGCCCGCCTTCGCCTCGATGCCCCGGGCCAGGCGCTTGGGGTTGGTGACGAAGAGGTCGTCGCCGACCAGCTGGATCTTCCCGCCCAGCTGCCGGGTGAGGAACTTCCATCCCTCCCAGTCGTTTTGGTCGAGGCCGTCCTCGATGCTGACGATCGGGTAGCGCTCGGCCCAATCGGCGTAGAGGCCGATCAAGCCCTCGGCATCGAGCTCTTGGCCACCCTCTCCTTCGAGGCGATAGCGGCCGTTCTTGAAAAACTCGGAACTCGCGACATCGAGGCCCAGCAGGACGTCGGTCCCGACACGATAGCCCGCGCGCTCGACGGCGTCGCAGATCAGGTCCACCGCCTCGCGGTTGGAGCCGAGGTTGGGCGCGAAGCCGCCCTCGTCGCCCACCGAGGTCGCGTAGCCCTTTTCGCCCAGGACCTTCTTGAGCTGGTGGAAGACCTCGGCGCCGCAGCGCAGGGCCTCGCGGAAGCTAGGCGCCGACACCGGCAAAATCATGAACTCTTGGAAATCGACGTTGTTGTCGGCGTGCTGCCCGCCGTTGAGGATGTTCATCATCGGGGTCGGCAGGACCTCGGGCTGGACGCCAAATAGGGCCGCGATGTGCTCGTAGAGCCACTTCCCCTGGTGCTGGGCGGCGGCGCGGCAAACCGCCATCGAGGCGCCGAGGATGGCGTTGGCGCCGAGGCGCCCCTTGTTCTCGCTGCCGTCGAGCTCGAGCATGAGCCGGTCCACCGCGTCTTGCCGGAGGGCGTCCTGGCCGGCGAGGGCCTTGGCGATGGGGCCCGAGACGTTCTCGACGGCCCGACGCACACCCTTGCCGAGGTAGCGCTTGGGCTCGGCGTCGCGCAGCTCGATGGCTTCGTATTCGCCCGTCGAGGCGCCCGAGGGCACGGCGGCCCGACCGATCGCGCCGTCCTCTAGAACGGCCTCGACTTCGACGGTGGGGTTGCCGCGGGAGTCGAGGATTTCCCGGGCGTGGAGGCTGCGAATTTTCGAGGAAGCCATGGTCGTTACTCCGCAAAGCAGGTGAATGTCGGTCACGAGCGCGACCCTCTGGAGCGCAGGCTCAGGTAGCACGGCCCTTCCGCCCCTGTCAATGACGGGTCCGGGGCCTTAAGTGCCAAGAATCACTCGACAAAAACCTTGACTTGCGAGGCGCGACGCCGCACTCTCGCGAGGCATGGGCAATCTGCTGATCGTCATCTTTTTCACCTTCCTCTTCAGTATATTTCTCATTTATTTGATCCAAAAGACCTCGAAGCGTCCGGAGACCGCCGAGGAGAAGATCCCCATCGATCCCGGCCTGCAACACCTGAATCTCGACCAGTTTTTCGCGATTTGCTGCGAATTATTGGAAAAAATGGGACTGCGCATCCTCAACAGCTACCGCACCGAGGACAACGAGATCGACATCTTCGCGGAAAACCCCGAACCCATCGTCGGCGGCCCCTTCATGGCCCACCTGATCCTCTATCCCGAAGGCGCCCAGGTGAGCAGCGCGGAGGTCCAGAACTTCGCCTCCAACCTGATCGGCGAGCGCCGCGGCAAGGGGATCCTGATGACCACGGGTTTCTTCGCGCCCGACGTCGCGATGCTGCCCGAGCTCCCTCCCATGGAAATGATCGACGGCAAGCGGCTCGCCGAGCTGATGAAACACTACGGCATCACGGCGCCGGCGCCCGAGCGGGCTTAAGCATATTCCCGTTTACGAATCCAAATATCGGTGGGTGAATTTGCGGAACAAGGGCACGCTGGGCTCCTTGGGTTGGTAGCCGTCGCGAATCCGCAGTTTTCGGAAGATGTAATACATGCGGTAGCAGGCCGTCAGCAGCGTCATGACCGCGATGACGCCCAGCGCCGCGATGGTGAGGTATTCGACCGGCGGTTGAGAGCCGGGGTTGACGATCTGCCGGAAGGGCGGGCTGAAGATCGATCCGACGCCGAGGTAGACGATGCGCTCGGGCCGCTGCATGATTCCGCCCTTGCAATCCACTCCCTCGCTGTCGCCCCGCGCCTTGGTATAGCTGACCATCAGCGAGCCGACCATCGCGCCGAGCACCAGGAACAGGACCCAAGACTCCCGGTAAAAATACGCCAGGCCGAAGAAGACTAGGGACTCGCCGAAGCGGTCCATCACCGCGTCGTAAAAGGCCCCCGACTTGCTGGTCTTGCCGCTCTTTCGCGCCACGCGCCCGTCGAACATGTCGAAAGTGCCGCCGATGATCATGAACCAGCCCGCCACGCCCATATGGCCGGTGGCGAAGGCGTAGGCCGAGACGCCGCTCAGCAAGAAACCCAGCGTGGTCAGGGTGTTTGGACTGACGTTGAGTTTAATGAAGATCCATTCGATCGGCGAGATGAACCAGGCCCAATACTCGCGCAGGAAGGGCCCCACCATGCGGGAGGTGTGGCGCCCGACCAAGTCGGGATCCCCGGGCCGCTTGCGGTAGACGAAGACGGCGAAGATCACCACCGTGGAAAGCATGAGGACGTTGATCGCCACCAAGGGTAGTAGCGAATTCCATTTGGGATCGATGCCGAAAATCACGGGATTCATAGGGATTAGCCTGGGGGTAACAGATTTAACCGGGGCCGTCAATGCGGGGCCGGCGACTCGTCACGATCCGCAATACCTCAAGGATTGCGAAGCCTTAGCCTTCGACCGCCATACCCGCCCGCGGGCCTTCGCCGGCCCGAGGCGGAGGGATAAGCCCCACGGCGCCCGGAAGAAAGCGCCGTGGGGCCGAAAAAGCGGACGGAGCTTAGCGGGCCCCGTCGGTGCCGGTCGCGGCGACCGTGGCGACGGTCTCCTCCGCGAGCTTCGCGGCCTTCTCCTTGGCGACTATCAAGGAGGGGTCGATCTTCAGGCTGTGGTCAAAACTGGGCAGCGGCATCGCCTGGCCGTCGGCGTAGACCTTGTGACGGCCGTGCTGCTTGTACCACTCGCCGACCGAGGCGTTTTTATACATGTTCTCGATGATGTTTCTCCAACCGACGCCCGTGTTGTAGGCGCAGAAGGAGATCTCCCCCTGCTGGGTGCCGTAAGGGATGATGCACATCTCGGTGCGGCGGAAGTCGTAGTTGAAGAGGTCCTGGAACCACATGCCCGCGACGAACAGGAAGAGCCACTCGTCCTTCTTGCGCTCGGCGCCGACGCCGTAGTCCTTCTCGGACAGGGACCCGCCGCTCTGCTTGTCGAACTTCTCGAGCAGGCCCTTGAGGGTCAGGCCCTCGGGGAACTTGGTCGGGTCGATGTTGCGCAGCAGGGCCATCGCGATTTGGGCGCGGGTCAGGGACTGCCCGCGGGCCGCGTCGGTGATGCGTTCGACGTCCTTGAGGAACTGCTCCATGTTGAGGAACTCGGAGACGGGCTTGTAGACCTTGGTGCGCTTGTTGACCATCAACGCGGTGCCGATGCCGCAGTTGGGGTGGCAGCCGCAGCTCATGTTGCCCCAATCCTGGTCCGGCCCCTTCACCATGTCGGCTAGGTTGGCGAAGATGCCGCCGATGGAGAGCGGGAACCAGTCGCGCAGCGGCTCGGTCATGCCGGTCTGCCGCTTTACGTCGTGGGCGAGATGCGCCAGGGTGTAGCGCATCTTCTTGCGGTCTTCGTCGCTGATGTCCTCGTCGCGCCCGGTGAAGGAAACCGGCTGGAAGGCCACGAAGCTGATCTTGTCGGAGTTTTCGATCGCGAACTTCACGATGGGGCCGACCTGGTGGTTGTTGACCGTATTGACGATCGTCACGACCAGAACGACGTCGATGCCCGCCTTGTAGAGGTTTTCGATGGCGCGCAGCTTGACGTCGAAGAGATTGCCGATCTTACGGTGCTCGTTGTTCTCGTTGCCGATTCCGTCGAATTGCAGGTAAATCAGGCGCATGCCGGCCTCGTAGGTCTGCTTGCAGAACTCGGGGTCCTCGGCGAAACGGATCCCGTTGGAGGCCGCTTGGACGCTGAAATAGCCGACCTTCTTGGCGTACTTGATGGCGTCGAGAAAGTGCGGCGACATGGTGGGCTCGCCGCCGGAGAACTGCACCGACATCTGGCGCCGCGGCTTGATCTTGAGGGAGTTGTCGAGGATTTCCTTCACCTCGTCGAAGCTCAGCTCGTGGACGTAGCCGACCTGGTTGGCGTCCATGAAACAGGGATCGCACATCATGTTGCAGCGGTTGGTCAAGTCGACGGTGAGCACCGAGCCGCGGCCGTACTTGATGGTCGAGGTGCCGTGATTGCGGACCTCGGTCTTGGGCGACTTGAAATCGCGGCCGGGAAAAAGGCGCTCGATGCGGGACAGGAACTTGCTGTCGAGGGCCATCAGGTCCTCGAAGTGGCCGTGCTTGGGGCAATCTTTGACCATCCAGACTTGGCCGTCGCGCTCGATGATCTGGGCCTTGATCTCGCCGGGATTGCCGTGGATCAGCTCGGTGTAATCCTTCTCGCCGCTGATGATGGCCTCGCGGACTTCCTTCACGCAGCCGGGGCACAGCGAATCGGTGTTGCGGGGATATCCCAATTTCGGAAAGGTCTTCTCGTAGCTCTTGAGCAGCGGGCCCGGCGCCCACTTGGGCTGGAAGGATTTGCCGTCCTTGAACTTGCCGTTGAGGAATTGGAACACCGGCCAGGCGATCTTCGCGGAGCGAACCACCGCGCGATCCAGAATTTTTGTTTCTCCCATGACTCTCTCCTTTACGCTTTTAATGAGATCTACACTTCAGGATTCTTAAAATTTAAAACATTCTAAATACTTGATTATTAAGCACTTTTTCGCTTTGGGACCTTGTAAAGACTTTCCGAGTCAGGGTCAAGTAAAAAGCCGACCCGAAGCGGCGAAGCGCGGGATCTTTCGAGATTTTTCGTACAATATATTTTTCCTCAGGTCGCGAGGAACGAATGAAACGGGGGGTTCGGAAAAAAGGATCCGGAAATTATTCTTCAAGAATGACGCGCCGGAGGAGCTCGGTGTTGATGTCGCGCCCCTGATAGAAATCGTCGAAGAGTTGGGATGCCGCGGTGTAGAACATCTTGAGCAGGTCGAGCTGGTGGAGCATGAATTTCGCGTCCTCCATCTGCTCGCTCTTCGGCTCGATCTCCTCGAGCGCTTCGTTGAACTGGACGTGGCAGCGGTTGATGATGCGGATGCTCTCGTCGACGCCCTCGCGCAGCCTGTCGAAAAAGCCTTTGAGGAACTTGCGCGGGTAATCGCGGTTGGCCTCGTAGAAGTCGCGCCGACTGCCCTTCACCCAGATTTTCTTGACCAGCTTGAACTCTTCGAGCAGCCGTATGTTGACGCTGACGTTGCCCTTGCTGACCTGGAGGATCTCGGAAATGTCGTCGAGGGAAAGCGGCTCGCGCGAAAGAAACAGCAAGGCGTAGATCTGGCCGCCGACCTTGTTGACCATCCCCAGCATGTTGGCGGAGATCTTGCCCGCGCTCTCGATGAAGCGGTCCAAGGCCTTTTCGAGGCCGACGGAATATTTTTTGGAGGCGGACTCCGGAGACATTCGCGAAGCCCCTAGCAAAGCCTGGTTTCGAGTGTCAATGATAGATGCCAGTGGCTCAATTCTCCTCCGGCGGCCCGAAATACCCCCTCCCGAGGCGACGGGCCAGGTATTGGTCGAAGGCGCGCATGCTGTAAGAATGGTCCCTCAGATCGAAAACGCCGTCGTAGGAGGGGGCCTCGTTCATCAGGAAAAGCCGGCCCACGCGATAATAGTCCGGCAATCTCTCGTCGGCCATCGGTTCCCAAAGCTCGAGGCTCAATCGCCGCAGCGCGGGATCGAGGTGGGCCTGCGCCAAGTCCCGGGGCGTGCGGATGCGTTCGAGCGCGGAGAAGTCGTAATTCTCGAATTCGGGCAGCTTCAACATGTAATCAAACAAGAAAATCCGGAAACGCGAGAGCACCCGGTCGCGGTCCTCGGGCCTGCGGAAAGTCGTGCCGAAGGCCGCCACCGTGTAGCGATGGTCTCCCGAAACGTCGGGGGTGAGCAGGGTCGGGATCTCCAACCCCCGCGCCATCCGCACCAATTCGCGGAAGAAGGTGGATCCCACGTTGCGCCCGCGAAGGTGCGTCGGAAGCGTGAGATGGTCGAAATGCGCCTGCAAATGTCCGCGGCGGTCCCGGCCGAGATGAAAGGAGAAGGATCCGCTGTCGGGCTCGCCCGGCACTGCGGTGCGCCGGACCGCCTCGGGCCCCTGCGCCGCGTGCGTCACCAGCGCCTCGTCGGGGACCAAGTCGCCCTGCAAAACCAAGCCGCGGCCGTCGAAACCCCAGCGTAGGTCCCGGACCGAATGCCCCGCCGAGCGCAGGTCGAAGAGACCGGGCAGGCGCCCGCCGTCGAAGGGCCTGCCCAACACCATCTCCGCCACCTGCAAGAAGGTCCGGCGGCGCCAGGCCAAGTCGTAGCGCTCCGCCGGCAGGCGGCGCGCCGGCGCGTCGTCGGTCAGGGAGGTGCCGCCGGCCTTCTCGAGTTGCTGGAACAAGGCCAACACCGAGCGCTGCACCAGGGAGCGGACTCCCGCATCGTTGGGAAAGAGGCGCGCCGTCTCGCAAAGCAATTCCCAATTTCGCTCGCGGAGCTGCGTGATCTGCAGGGCCAGGTCGCGCAACCCTTGGTATTTCGCCAAGCGCGCGGAGACGTGCTCGATGGCGCGGAGCACCTCGGCGATTTGGGCCGCCCCCGCCTCGGCGCCGCCGGCCTCCCCGACGATCCGCTGCTCGGCCTCCCGCGCGCGGTCGAGCGCGCCTTGCGCCTCGCGGATCCGATCGGCGAAAAACTCCGCCCATCGCGGATTGCCGAGGTGATTCTTCAGCTCCAGCCCGCGATCCTCCAGGGCCTGCGCCCATTCCTGGCGCATGCGGTACAATTCGAGGCGGTTGGCGACGTCGCTCGGATTCCTCTCCATGTCCAGCTGCCGGTTGGCGATCAAGGCCTCGGTCGAAGGCATGGCTCGGGTCACGGTCTCGAGCCGGAAATCGGCGGGGTCGAAGGGATCGGCCACCTCGCTGCCCCGGCCGGGAATCGCGAGCCTAATCTCACGAATCATGGGGCGGGTCTCGAGATAGTCGCGGGCCCAGAGGGAAAGATCGCGTTTCGAGACGCCCGAGCGAATCCGGGGAATCTGCAGGTCCAGCACCAGGGGGTGATCGCCGCCCTGCCCGTTCTGGTATTTTCCGGCGTGCAGGAATTCCCGCTCGGCCCGGTCCAGCCAAATGTCCAAATGGGCTCGCCCTTCCAATGGATCCAGGACGGAACTCAGGCTGATCGTGAGCTCCTCCCCGCCCGCGCGCCGCGCCAAAAGCAGGGCCTGGCCCAAACCGCCGCGGTTGAGCAGTTCGACGGAGTAGCCCTCTCCCAATAGTCTGCGGGTGCGCTGCAGGATGGGCGCGGCCAGCTGGGCGTTCTCGTCCTCCCGGCCGTATTCCAGCTTTTCGAAGACCTCGAAGTAGGGTCCGCGGACCTCCCGGTTCTCGAGGTAGAAGCGTCCGGTGGCGAGAATGGCCTCGCGAAACCGGTCGTAGGATTCGATCGCCATGCGGTCAGTCAAGAGGTCCTTCGAAGGTTGGTTGCGGACTTGCAACCGGTCGCGCATCATCCCCAGCTGGTAATTCTGGAAGGTGATCGCCAGGACCGAGAACATCCGCAAATCCCGGCGCGCCACCACTTCGTGCAAGAAACGCGAAATTTCCTGGCGATGCTCCTGGGTATGGCTGCCCTTGCAGACGAAGTCGATGAGGCCGGCCACCGCTTCCTCGCGGATGGCGTGGATCATCTGGCGGTCTCCGCCGTTCGCGGCCGGATCGAGCCAGGCCAGCAGGCCTCTTACCGTCTCATGGGTGAGGTATTGCCGCTCGGCCAGGCGGATCAGTTGGGTCCGCATCTCGGGCCATTTCAAGGCGGCGCTCGCGCGCAAGACGGGACGGAATCGGGCCAGGGCCTCCGCGACCGGAGGAACGGCCGCGATGAAGCGCCCCGCGAGGGCCGAGGTGTCCTGGGAGGTCTTGGCCGTGAGTATCTGCTGCAGAAGCGGGCCCGCGGTCTTGTCGGCGCTCTCCGCGAGCATGAGCTTCTCGTGGGCCATCTGCCACTCCTGGAAGGCGTCCGATCCGAGGAGATTTCTCACCGCCTCCGCGGTCTCCAGGTATTCCCCCAAGTCGCGCCACCCTCGGCGGCTGCGGCGGCTGTCGCCGCCCGCGTTCAGGTCGCGCAGCCAGAGGCCCACGGAAAATCCCTCGTATTGCCCCAGCAAGAGGTCGCCCTCGCCCATCGCCCTGCGGAAGAGATCCTGCCGTTCGGCGCTGAGCGGCGAACGCCGCAGCTCGGCCTCGAGGGCCTCGGGCTCCGCCTTCGGGGGAGCGCCGCGGCCGGCGACGACGCTTTGGTAGCGCTGCAGCAGCTTGGCCAGCTCGGGCTTGGCCTCGATGTAGCGCCCCAGCCGCTCTTGGATATCGTTGTAGCGGTGCAGGAGCTTCTCGTAACGCTGGGGAGCAAACACCGACTTGCGGCTCGGCCCCTTGACGTCGCCTAAGTAGGATTCGGCGTCGTGGTGGTAGCGCCGCGTCTCGAGCAGCTTGAGCTGGACGCTGTCCAGCAGTCGCCGCGTCAGCCTGCGACGGCTCTTCGCCCCCTGATTGACCCTTTCGCGCAGCTCCCTTTGGAGGAACTGGAAGCGCGCCTGCCAATCGTGCATTCGGTCGCTGACCTCTTCGAAATGCCTCAGATTGATGCGATGCAGGACCGCGTCGAGGTCGGCGGGCGGCTCGTTCGTAGCCCGCTCCTTGGGGATCTGCCCCGTCCGCCGCATTCGCAGGTACACTTCGCGGGCGAGCGGAAGATCTTGGTGCAGCTCTTGGGAAAGCCGGTAGCGCTCGCCGGGGGAGAGCTCTTCGTTGTAGAGGGCGTTGACCAAGGCCTTGAAAGGCGATTCCAGTGCCCGCTCGGCGTTGCCGGCCTCGCCCCGCACCGAGGCCGGACGCACCGCCGGGGGACCGCCCTTCTCGTCGGGGTTCCGGATGGACATCTCCAGGATGTGCTCCCGCGAGGGCCCTTCCCGCGCGGGTCTCGGGCCGACGATTCCCTCCGCGCCCGCCGTCGCCAGGACGCCGCCGAAAGGCGGCAAGGGGGTGCGCCCCGTCGCCGCGCGCGGCAGCTCGAGACCGCGCGTGCGCAGGGCCATCTCCTGCATCATCGCCGCGTGGCGCGGGCCCAGCACATGGTGGCTCAGGCGCCCGCCGACGTGGAATTGCAGCAAGGTGACCAAGGCATCCGTCCAAAAGACGTCGCCGCTGACCTGAGGCCTAAGGCCCAGGCGCATCTCGGCGTAATGGCCGGTCGCGATGCCGCCCAGGGTGCCCAGCTGCTGGAAGGCCGTGCGTGAAAATCGAGTGAAGGCCGGCAGGCGGGCCGCCGCGCCGGTGACGGGATCGATGCCGTGGGCGCGGTCGAAGAGCCGGCCCGAGGCGGCACCGAACAATTTCAGGCAGCCCAAGGTGATGCCGAGACCGGCCAACTCATGTCCGATCGAGGCGCGGTCCCAACGCAGCGTCTCGGGCCGCACCGCCAGGCCGTAGACCCGCGTCGTCCCCCAGAAGGCCAGGACCTCCGCGGGGAAGGCCGCGGCGCTCGCCGCCATCCCCGCCCCGAAGCCCCGCGTCCACCAGGCTGCCGGCCGGGCGGCGAGCCGGGAGAGAACGCCAAGGCGGGTTGCACTGAATACCGTCCCCGCAACGCCCATACCAAGGAGCATGGCAGGATCCGAGGCCTCGCGGGCGAAGTGCCGGGCCAGGTACTCGAAGCGACGCCCGGCGGAACCCGTCCCGCGCATGGCGTTGAATTCCTCCAGGGCCCGCCGGCCCAGGGCCGCGGGCATCGAATCGCGGATCTCCGCCGGGCCTTCCGCGAGGCCCTGATAGATGGCGCCGCTCAAGACCGAATCGCCGTCGCGGGCGGCACGACCGCCCAAGTTTAGGAGTCCGGCATAAAATAATTCCGGATCGCTCTCCTCTCCCAAGGCGAGGAGTTCGTCGAGTGTGCCACCCAAGCGGGTCCGCAGGGCCGCCTGATCGGAGGCGCCCAAGCCGCGGAAGGCCTCACGCAGGCCGCCGGTGTTTCCGGTGATCGTCTCGGAGAGGCGCTGCAAGGCCCTCAGATAGGCGGAGCCATCGCGGCCCGCACCCGCTTCCACCCCGGTGGCCGTGAGCAGAAACGAGGCAACCAAGGCCCGTCGCAGTGGGCTAAAAACTCCGTTGGAATCGGTATTATTAGAGGAATTGGAAAGTAAAGGTCGAGCCCTGAAAGGGCTTAAAGCAAAGCTTGAGCTTCGGGACCCGATCCCGAATGGACGACCGCTGGACATGACCTTACCGCGAAACCCCGGATAACGTTTAAAGGAATAAAAGTCGCGGGTTTATCGCGGCGGCCGGGAGAAGGTTGCGGGGAAACTGCCCCTGGGGGCGGGCCCCTACTCGACCATCCGGCGGTAGATTTGGTCGGCCTTGCCCTCTTCGGTCAGTTTGTCGTTTTTCTTGGCCTCGCTGAAGGAGAGCCAAGTCAGGAAGACCACCGACAGCAGCATGAAGATGATCGGGATATTGTCGGGCAGGGACAGGATATGGAGAAAATGTTCCATGCCTGTCCCATAGCCGCTTCGCCGCGCTTCGTCAAGGATATCCTGGACTTAGGCGGGGGCGCTTCTCCCTTGAATTCACTTGGCTTCCATGGGAGAGACGCTGCGGAGATTTTTTCCCCATGAAGCAAGGCCCGAGTTCCCTCCTTATCCTGTTCAGCGTCGTCGTCCTCGACCTGATCGGCTTCGGCATCGTGGTGCCGATCCTCCCCTTCTATGCCGAAAAATACGGGGCCAACGCGACGGTCCTGGGCTTTTTGCTGATGTCCTACGCCGCGATGCAATTCCTCTTCTCGCCGCTCTGGGGACGGCTCTCCGACCGCATCGGGCGGAAAAAGGTCCTGCTTTTGACGATGGCCGGCTCGGTCTTCGGGCTCTTGGTCCTCGGCCTGGCCGATTCCCTCGTCCTGCTCTTCGCCGGCCGCATCCTCTCGGGGATCTTCGGCGCCAACATCAGCGTCGCCTCCGCCTACGTCACCGACGTGACCACCGCCGAAAACCGCGCCAAGGGCATGGGAATGATCGGGGCGGCCTTCGGGATCGGCTTCATCCTGGGCCCGGCCCTGGGCGGGGCCCTCTCGGTCTACGGTTACCATGTCCCCATCCTCACGGCCGCCGGCCTCTGCGCGGTCAACGTCGTCTACGCGCTGTTCCGGCTGGGCGAGTCGGAATCCCCTCGCGGCGCCGGCCGGAGCGGCGGGATGCGCTCGGCGCTTAGCATCCCCCTCGTGCAACGGCTCTGCGCGATCAATTTCCTTTTCACTTTGGGGGTCAACCAGCTCGAGTCGATCTTCGCCTTCTTCATGGCCGACCGCTTCCGCTACGACGCGCAGCACGTCGCCTACATCCTGGCGCTGATGGCGCTCATCATGGTGGCGATCCAAGGCGGCCTGATCAAACGGCTGGTGATGCGCTTCGGGGAAAAAAGACTGCTGACGGTGGGAAGCCTCTGTCTCGCCGCGGCCTTCGTCCTGATTCCCGAAAGCCCCAGTATCGCCCTGCTGTTGATTCCGCTGGCGGTGTCGTCGGTGGGTCGCGGCATCAGCCAGCCCTCGCTGATGAGCCTCGTCTCCCGCGGCGGCGACGAGAGCCTGCACGGCTCGGTGATGGGCACCTTCCAGGCCAGCGCCTCGCTGGCGCGGGTCGCCGGGCCGGTCCTGGCCGGCCTCCTCTACGACCGCAACCCCGCCTTCCCCTTCTTCCTGGCCTGCGGGCTCTTGGGGGCGGTTTTCCTGCTTAGCCTCAACATCCCGGTGCGGGACGCGAAGCAATCCTCCCGCGAGCCGCAGCCCGTCGAGGCGATATAATCCCTTAAGGCCGGGCGAATCAGGCCCAGTGGTAGAGCATGAAGTAGATCAAGACCCCCGTCACCGAGACGTACATCCAGACAGGCAAGGTGACCCTGGCGATCTTCCGATGGGCGGCGACGCGATCCTTGAGGGCCAGGTAGATGGTGCGGATCGCCAAAAAGGGCACGGCCGCGGCCAGCACGGTATGGGTGAGCAGGACGCTCAGGTAGATCGTCCGCATCGCCCCGGTGCCCGGATAACGGTGGGTGCCGGTCAGGTAGAAGCGGGTCAGGTAGGAAACGAGAAACAGGGCCGACACCAGGAAGGCCGAGCCCATGAAGGCGCGGTGCCGGGCCACCTTTCCGGCGCGGACGGCCCTCCATCCCAAAAACAGCAGTATTGCGGCGGTTGCGTTGAGCGTGGCGTTCAAAGCGGCCAGGCTGTCTCCCCAACTCATGAGGTCTTCCCTTTCAGCAGGCCGCGCAGGTCGGCCAACAGCTTGCGCAGGCCCTGACCCTCGGAGGAATAGAAGCCGCGGATCCGGCCCTGCGCGTCGATCAATAAAAATTGCTCCCCGTGGACGATCTCCCAGATCTCGTCGTCGTCGGCGCCGCCGCCTTGGGCCTGGGGCGTCGCCGCGGGGACCTTCCCCATGCTGATTTTGAAGCCCTCGACCACGGTCTTCGTCACCTCCTGAAGCGGCCCGGTGAGGAAGGTCCAGTAGCGCAGGTCGGCTCCGTGATTCTTGGCGTAGTCGGCCAGGACCTGCGGCTTGTCCCGCTCCGGGTCGACGCTGAAGGAGACGATCCGCGCGGGAAAATCCGCGTTCCCCGCGGCCATCTCGACCAGGGGCGTTTGAATGTTCTTCTTCATCCGCTCGGTCATCATCGGGCAGGCCCCGCCGCAGGAGGTGAAGATGAAATTGGCGACCCACACCTTCCCCTTCATGTCCTCGTGGCCGAAGGGCTTGTCGTCCTGGGTGGTCAGGCGGAATTCGGGGATACTCCCCAAGACCGGCAGCTCGGGGCGCTGGCAGGCGCCGAGCGCGAGCGCGAAGAGCATGAACATCCAACGAGGCTTCATGAGGATCCTCCATCGAAGAACAGGACGGTGAAGAGAGCGGTGAGATAGACCAGGGAAATCAGGAAGAGGCGGCGCGCCCATTCCTCGTTCAATCCGTTGCGGAAGCCCAGCAGCCCATATCCCAAGAAGGCGCCGCCCAAAACCAGCGCGGCGATCAAATAGTGCGTTCCCGTGACGTGCAGCGGAATCAAGAGCAGGCTGACCGCGAAGAGCGCGACGGTGTTCATGACGATCTGAAAGAGGATGTCGCGGTCGCTCGCCTCGAGGGTATAGATGCGGATCCCCGCACGGGCGTATTCTTCCTTGCGGAACAGGCCGATCGCGAGAAAATGGGGGATCTGCCAAAAGAAGATGATCGCGAACAGCACCAGCGCTGGCAGTCCGATCGACCCGGTCACCGCCGTCCAGCCCAGCAGTGGCGGCATCGCGCCGGGCACCGCCCCCACCCAAAGCGCCGTCGCGGATTTCCGCTTGAGCGGCGTGTAAAACAAAACGTAGCTGACCAGCGAGAGCGCACCCAAGGCGCCGGTGAGCGGATTGACGTAATAGGTCAGCAGGGGGATCGAGACGCCGATCAGCAGGCTACCGAAGCCCAGGACGAAATCCGGGCTGAGGCGCTTTCCCGGCAGCGGGCGGTTTTGGGTGCGCTTCATCAAGAGATCGGTGTCGCGCTCGAGAAACATGTTAAGGGCGTTCGCGCCCCCGACCAAAAGCGCGATGCCGACGCAGGCCACCACGATGAGACCCCAGTCGGCGGAACCGGGCGCCAGGTGAATGCCCGCCGCGGCCGTGATGATCGTGAGCAGCGTGATCCGCGGCTTCACCAGGGTCACGACGTCGACCAAGGTATGGGTGGAAAGCTGGGCCTGGGCCTTCATGCCGGTTCCTATACCGTGGAGGGGCGAAGGCCCCCCGGAACGGCCCCCCTCGCCTCCCCTCCCGCGGTCCCGCGCCGAGCCAGGACCGCGCCGAGGTTCATCAGGAAGAATACCACCAGAAGCAGCGCCCCGACGCCGAGGTGGGCCGTCACGGGAAACAGCCCCAGGGCGGAATGCACGCTCCAGAGACCTAGGCCTATTTGCAGCAGGACCAAGACCGGAGCCGCCAGAGACAGGAAGCGCAGCGCGGGGAAACCCTCGCCGGCGCGGTAGGCGCGCCAGGAAGTCGCGAGCACGACGACGCCGACGACGGCACCGGCCAGGCGATGCAGCATGTGTACCTGGAGGATCGGCGGCGCGCCCTCGGGCCAAAGGCTGCCCCGGCAAAGGGGGATGTCCAGACAGGCGAGCCCGGCGCCCGTATGCCGCACCAAGGCGCCCAACACGATCTGGAGGTAAACCAGAATCAAGGTCGGAAGCAGCCAGGCCTTCCATCCGCGCAGGGACTCGCCGGAGACCGGGAAGCGGAGCGGAAAACACGCGAAGGCGATCCCGGAGACGAGGCAGAGAAAGATCATCGAGGTGGCGAGATGGGCCGTCGAGACCGCGGTGGGCAGGCGGTAGAGCACGGTGATGCCGCCCAGAATGCCCTGGAAGATCACCAAGGCCGCGGCCGCGACCCCCGCCTTCCGCAGGGCGCCCTTCCCTTGTTTCCAAGATAGGAAACAGAGGGCCAAGGTCAGCAGGCCCGTCAGAGCGGCGACGAGTCGGTGGGAGTGCTCGAAGAAGATCCCTCCTTTCATTTCCGGAAAAAAGGATCCGTAACAGGTCGGCCAATCGGGACAGGCCAGGGAGGATCCCGTGCCGTGGACGATGCCCCCGATGAGGATCAAGAACCAAGTCAGGACCGCGGTGAAAAGCGCCAGATATCGAAGGGATGGCGAGGCGTTCCGGGAATCGTGCATGGGACCTTGGTTAGCAAAAAGCCGCCCCCAGGGTCAAGGCAAGGTCCGCGCAAAATAAAAAGCCCCCCGCTCGCGCGGGGGGCTGGAATTTCAAAACGAAGCCAGAGGCTTAGTGCTGATGGCCCGGGTGGTTCAAGGAGATATGGACCTCCTTGAAGTCGTAGGCCGCCTTCTCGGTACCGTCGTAGGTGAAGTTGGCCTCGGCGGTCTTGTCGGCCTCGACGGTCACGTCGACGGTCTTGGGACCGTATTTCTCGTGCCAGGCCTGGATCTTGTAGGTGCCGGCCGGAACGCCCTTGATCTCAAACTCGCCGGAATCGCCGGTGACGGCGTTCAAGGCGTTGTCGTTGAGGACCAGCCAGCCGGTCATCCAGGGGTGGACGTCGCACTTGAACTTGACCACCCCGCCGTCGTCCTTGCTGAAGGTCTTATCCATGGGAGGCGAGCCCTTCGGCTGGGCGCGGTTGAACAAGGTCTTGGTGTCCGCGTAGGTGTGAACGTTGTGCAAGATGGGATCGCTGTTCACGATCTTGACGTTTTGCCCGAAGGCCGCCGTAACCACCCGAGGGGTGTACATGCAGTTGACCTGGTCGACCTCGGAGACGACCGCCGCATCGGGGGTCGAGGCCGCGGCGCCCTGCACGATCAAGGCGACGTTCTTCAGGGTGCCGTTGGCGTTGACGACGACTTCTTCGTCTTTCATCTTGGTCTTGGCGCAGAAGGGATCGGCCTCGCGCTTCAGCTCGGGCATATCGGGGGCAGTGCCGGTGAAGCTGACCTTGCCCTTGATGCTGCCGCTGCCGGCGGCCGGGGCCGCGGGAGCGGCGGGCGCCGCCGCTTCCTTCTTGTCGGCGGGGGCCGCGGTTTCGGTGGTGGTGCCGCCCGGCTTTTTGCCGCAGGCAGCGAGGGTAAGGGCCAGGGCGAGAGTGCTCGCTAAGGCCGTAAACTTTTTGTTTAGCATCTCCTATCTCCTTATTTTCAGAATATTAGGTCAACACAACCAAACCGCGGTTTGTACACGGACTCCCACGGCTCTATAAAACTCGACTCGGCGAGTCAAGTTTAGAGCTTCGCCTGTTTGTCGGCGGCCGGCGCCGGCTTTTTGTCGCCCTGGACGGAGGGCTGAGTCTCCGGCGTCGCCGGCGCGGCGGTCTCGCCCTGTAGGATCCCGTTCTTCTTGCCCAGGGTCATCAAGTAGTTGACCAAGGCGTTCAGCTGGCGTTCGTCGTCGCCGCCCAAAACGTCCTTGGGCCCGCTGTTCGGCTCGGGATAATAGCCCGGCATCCGGGTGCCCGGCACCAAATCCGCCGGATTGCGAATCCACTTGTTGAGCCATTGCGGCCGAATCCGCGCGTGGACGTACTCGAGGTTGGGGGCCCAAACCGTCGGCCCTCCCTCGGGGAACTTGTTGCCCACGATGTGGCAGCTGTAGCAGTTGAAGTTTTCCGGCCCCATCAGCCTCTGGGCGGCGGAGATCTCCTCGGGCGTGACCTTGAGGTCCACGACCTCGAAGAGGCCTTCGACTTTGTCGTACTTCTTGAAGTAGCGGATCAGGTCTTCCAGCTCGGCTTCGGAGAGCTGGAAGGTCGGCATCCGGATGTCCAGCCAGGGCCTGACCTTGGGGAAATCTCCCGGATTACGCAGAAAACCGTGCATCCAGTCGGTCTGCAGCCGCGCCCCGGTCGAGGCCAGGTTGGGCGGGAGGAAGTTCGGCTCTTTGATCCATTGGGCCACTTCCTGCCCCTGGCCCTCGATCACGTGGCAGGCCTTGCAATTGTACTTTTCGACCAGGCGGCGGCCCCTCTCGATCTCGGGGTCGTAGGCGATGTACTTGCTGGGCAGGACCTCGGGGGCCTGCCCCTTCAGGAAGACCAACAAGGCGTGGCGCTGTTCGTCGTTGATGTTGGGCTTGGGCATGAAGCTGTCCGAGCGCTCGTCGACGTACATCTGGGGATTTTTCAGCTTGCCGTCGGTCCAGGCCTCCCAGGTCTCGGGGATCTTGGCGTCCCCGAAGGCCAATTCGCTGACGTCCTTGCGGGCGAAATTGGTGAGCTCGACGGAGGGATTGGAGGCCTTCTCGAAGCCTTTGATGGTATGGCAGGCATAGCAGCCGTAGGTGTTGATCACGTTGAAGCCGGCCTTGATGTTCTCGGGATCGGCTAGGGCCATGCGCAGCTGAGCGTCTTCGTCGGGCTTTTTGCCCTTGGAAACCAAGTAAGCCGTGACGTCCTGCGCCTCTCCCTGCGTCAGGCGCAGGCTGGGCATGCGGTGTTCTTTGGACCAATTCTTGGGGTCTTGAATCCAGTTGTAAATCCAGTCGCCGGTGGTTTTTTCGGCGATGCGATCCAGGGCCGGGCCGGAGCCGCCTCCCTGCCCCTCGACGTTGTGGCAGGCGAAGCAACCGACCGTGTTGAAGAGCTCCTTGCCCTTGGCGGCGTCGCCGCCGGGAAATTTGCCGTACTTCCAATTGAAGGGTTCACTCTTGTCGAGGATGTAGGCCAGGGCCTGCACCGGATCCTTGTCGTTCTTCCAAGGAACCTGGGGCATCTTGGTGTGCGGCAGGTATTCAGTGGGCTTTTTCACCCAAGCCAAGAACCATTCGGGATAGACCTTATCCTTGATCTTGGCCAAGTCGGGGCCCGACTTGGGAGCCCACTCGAGCCCCTTGACGGTATGGCAATTGATGCAGCCGTATTCGAGGAAGAGCTGCTTGCCCTGGGTGTAGACCGGCGCCAGGTCGAGGTTCAGCTGCTGGACATGACACTTGTTGCAGCTGGACTGGACGAAATCCCCACGCAACAAGGGGGTTTTCCAGTGGTGCTCGAAGCCGTGGGGGTAGTCCCCCTTTTCCATCGGTTTATGCTTGATCTGCGTGGCTCGCCCCTGCCCGCCGTGGCAGGTGACGCAGCCGTAATCTTCGACGGGGTGGTTGTTGAAGATCTCGTTCAGGTTGGAATGCGTCCGGAAGGGCTCTTTGAGCTTCTCGTAACCTGGCTTGAGGACCGGAATGTGACAGCTGGTGCAGCGGTCGACGGTGCCCCAATTGACCGGGCCGGCCTTGCCGAGATCGTCCAACACGTACTGCTCGATCGGGGCGCCGCGATCCTGGACGCCTTTCAACTGCTTCTGCAGGGCGTCGACTTTTTTGGTGAGGGCCGCCTGTTGGGCGTCGAGATCCTTGAGCTTGTTTTTGAATTGGTTGATCTTCTCTTGGACGGCGAGGAAGGCCTCTTCCTTCTGGACTTGGACTTCGTTCAGCTTCTTGATTTTGGCGTCCAGATCGTCATAGCGCTTCTTGTAGCCGGAAAAATCCTGGCCCTCGTGCTGGGCGTGCTTCCACTGGTAGAAAAGCTCGTCGTGGTCGGCCTTGGCGAATTGCAGGTCCTGGTTGGCGACGTCCATTTCGATCTGCTTGCGCTTGAGCTCTTCTTGCAGGTCCGCGAATTCTTGGCTTTCCAGGGCCTGTTGGGCCTGCTCCCGCTCCAGCTCGATCTGCTTGAGCTTCTTCGGATCGATGCCCTTCATCTCCTTGGCGATCTCTTCTTCGATGCGCTTGGTCTCGAGCCGGGTCCATTCGGCGGCGTATTGCTTCCAGGTGCGGCGTCCGATGGCCTCGTCGTAGACGTACCAGGCCGTCAGGACCATCAAGGCCCCTCCCAGCAAGAACCAGACAAAACTGAACGATTTCTCACGGCCCGCAAGCGCCATACCGGCTCCTAAATATTCAAGTTAATCCAGGGAAGTTGGACGATGTATTTGATGTTGAGGGTCCAGCGCAGGATCATCTTGATCGGCAGCGCCATCATCGTCAGAAACAGGAAGGCCGTGATGCCGTAGCGGACCGGCCCCAATTCCTGGAGAATCTTGGATTTCTTCGACTTCAACTTCCAGTAGATCGGGATGATCGCGTAGTAGGCGCCGACCAAGCCCATCCCGAAAACCGCGGCGACGACGGGGTTACGCAGGGCGTCGAGGCCGGTCCAGTCGGCCAAGAGAATGTTGAGGTCGATATTGGTGAGGGCGACGACCTTGTGCGAATCCCACTCCTGCCAGGGTGCGAAGAAGTTCCAGCCCGGGCCGCGCAGGAAGACGCCGACGATGATCAAGGCGACCCAAAGGATCAAGAAACCGAAGCAGAAGTTGGCGACGGCGAACTTGCGCTCTTTCCAGGTATAGTAGCCGTTTCCCTTCGGGTTGACGTCGATATAGGGGATCACCATCAGGCCGACGATGATCAGGGACGGCAGGACGACGCCGGCCATCCAGGGGTCGAAATAAACCAGGATTTCCTGCAGGCCTAGGAAGTACCAGGGGGCCTTGGAGGGGTTGGGCGTCTTGGTGGGGTCCGCGGGCTCTTCGAGCGGCGCGTCCAGCACCAGCGACCAGACCAATAGACCCATGAAGGCCAGCAGGCCGCAAATGAACTCGATTCGAACGAGGTGCGGCCAGGTATGCACTTTGTCGGTTTTAGGGTCGATGACTTCGGGGATCTCCGAAGCGTCCTTGATATCAGCCATGGTGGAATCCTTTAAGCCGGCCTTACATCGGTCCGGAAATGCCCCCGTCCTTACGCACGCGCCAGAAATGCACGATCATGAGCAGCGCCGCGACGATCGGGATGAAGATGCAATGCAAGACGTAAAAGCGCAGGAGGGTCGGCGCGCCGACGACGGTGCCGGCGGTCAGCAGGCTGCGGGCGTCGTAGCGCGGCGTCGCCACGCCGGTCAAGGCCGCCACCTGCTCGGCCAAAGGGCCCTCGGCTCCGAGCATAGGCGTCGCGCGGGCCATGTTAGTGCCGACGGTGACCGCCCAGATGGAGAGCTGGTCCCAGGGCAAGAGGTAGCCGGTGAAGGAGAGCAGCAAGGTCAGCGTCAGCAAGAGCACACCGACCACCCAGTTGAACTCGCGAGGCGGCTTGTAAGAACCCGTCATGAAGACGCGGAACATGTGCAGCATAACCATGATGACCATGGCATGCGCGGCCCAGCGGTGCATGTTGCGGGTGACCATACCGAAGGGGATGTCGAACTGAAGGTATTTCATGTCGTTGTAGGCGTACTCGGCGACGGGGCGATAATAGAACATCAGCAGGACGCCGGTCACTACGGTGACGAGGAAGAAAAAGAAGGTCAACCCGCCGGCGCACCAGGTGTAGCGCAGGGTCAATCCGTGGCGGCGCAGCTTGGACGGATGCAGGTGCAGGAAGACGTTGCTGGCGACCATCAGGATTCGGTTGCGGGGGGTGTCGGCGTAACCGTGGCGGAAGACCGACTTCCATACCGAGCTCTTGACGATGGTCTCTTGGATATCTTGAATTTTGTCTTTCATATGGATTCACCTAAAATTCGGGGCGGCGGGCCGCGGCCGCAAGAGGCTTAAGAAAGTTTCAGGAAGGCGTCGGGGGCGTCCCACTCGCCTTTTTCGAAACGGTACGTCTTGGATTTGTCGACGAGGATGAGGCCGTCGGGATCCAGGGAAATCTTCACGCGCTCCAGGGGACGCGGCGCGGGGCCTTCGAAGTTGACGCCGTTCATCTTGAAGCCGGAGCCGTGGCAGGGGCACTTGAATTTCTTTTCGGTGGCGAGCCAGCGCGGGGTGCAGCCCAGGTGAGTGCAGATGGCCAACAGGGCGTATATGCCCTCGTCGTTGCGCACCATCCAAAGACGGTTGCTCTCTTTGTATTTTTCGGAGACCTCCCCGATCAGGTATTCCTCGGGACGGCCGACTTTGACGATGGGCGAAGGCTCGAAGAGGACGCGGGGGTAAAGGAAACGGAGGAAGGAAAGCAGGAGGGCCGTCATGAAGGCGCCGAAGGCGGCCCACCCGGCGAAGCCGAGAAAATTTCTTCTTGTCCAGAGATTGTCTTTGCCCTTTTTCGGGGCGACCCTTTCGCTACCCGGTATCGTCGCTTCTCCAGCCATTGAGACCTTCCCAAAGAGTTCTGCTGCGTCGCACAGCCTTTCAAGTCTGGGGACATCGCCCCAAACAATTCAATATAATCAACCAATTACGCTTGATTCACCCTAGCTCTTAACAGGCGCGCGCATCATACTCAAGGGCCTCCGACTGTCAAGAGAAAAGCCCTGTAAAAACCGGGCGATGATACGGTGCGACAAAGAGACGTCCTAAAATCGAAGGATGGGAGAAAAAGGCGGGAAATCCTAAGGCTCGACGCCGAGGCAACGAAGCGCCTCGAGGTACTTGGCGCGGTCTTTCTCGTCGGCCTTGAGATAAGCGACCTGAAGCTTGCCGGCCAGCTCTTGGACGCGTTCCAAAGAGCGCTCGGCCTTCGTCTCGTGGGCCTGGACGGTGTAGAGGGACAGACCCGCGTAGACGGGCGCGGAAAGAACGTATTTCCGGTTCTCGTCGACGATCCCGGCGAGCCGTCCCAAGTCTTCCGTATTGTGGCCGCGGAAGGTCTTCTGCCCGTCGAAGAGGGCCAGGGCCACCATCACCTTGCGCGAGGTGAGTATCTTCTCGACCGCTCCGGGTTCGCCCGGCTTGGCGGGCAGGAGATGCTCGAGCAAGGCCTCTCCGTTGCCCGGCTGCAGCGTTCCGTCGTCGTTGAAGAACTTGCGGGCCCATTCGTTCTCCGGCTGGCGGACGGCGAGGAGGTACCGGGCGCCCTGCTGGATTTGGTAATTTTGGATGCGCAGCAGGCTCGCCTCTTTTTCCTCCGGCCCCAAGCCGGCGAAGGCATTCTCGGGGAGCTCCCCTTTCGCCTCGCCCATCTTCTTCATCAACTCCTGCTCCTTGGCGTTCAGCTCGATCGGCTTCGTCAATGCCGAGAAATCCAGACGGAGATAGGAAGCCGCGTCGTTCACCGGGAAGGACACGGGCAAGGCCATCAGCTTGGGGATCAAGTCTTGCATGCCATCCGTGATCTGGCGGGAATTGGCCAAGTCCTCGCCCAAGATCCGCTTGCGGATATCCTTGTTATCGACCTCGCCGACCGCCCACTCCATCGCGTCGGGAGCCAGCCAGCGGGCGCCGGCGCGGATGCCGGAGAGGGGCACCTGGTACCAAGGCTGGGAACCGATATTGTAGACGTTATGGTCGTAGACCTCGTCGGTGACGCGGCGGTTGACCCAGGCCTCGTAGTCGCCGTCCACGGCCAAGCGCCGCACGCCGTAATTGAAGATGGCCACCGCAAGCAGGCCGTTTCCGGCCCGGGTGAAGAGCGTGCCGGCGCGGCTTAAGATCGGCGAAGCGGCGATCCGGGAAGAACCGAGCGCCAGCCGCACCAAGTCGGGGCCGAAGAAGGCGACGAAGGAACCCCACTTGCGCACGGGGTGGTCGGGCTTCATCCAGATCCCGGCGCCGCGGTCGAACAGGGTCGCCGAGAGGTAGCCGGGCCCCATGGTCCGCAGCAAGTTGACGGGGACGCGCGCCGTGCCGGAAAGCATCTGCCAACCGGCCAATTTCCAGCTAAAGCCATCCGCGGCGGTCCGCCAGCCCCACTTCTCCAGGATTCCTTCGCCGACGGCCTTGCCGATCGAATCGCCCGTCTTCAAGCCGACGCTGACCACCTCTTGGCCCGCCAATCGGCTGCCCAGCAAAATGCCGCCGTTCACGCGGTGCTTCAGGACCTCCGCGAGCGACTTCATGCCCTCCGCGCCCTTGGTGCGGACCAGGGCGCGCTCGGCGACGGCCCGGTTCATCACCACTTCCCAGGCACCGCCGGCCGTGATGTTGAGGGAGTGCACGAAATAGAGGGTCATCCCGAACTTGAGCTCCTCGACCTCGACCCGGCCCATGCCCAGCTTGGCGCCGACCTTTTCGGCCAGGTACTTGGAAAGCATCTCGGCGGGAAATATCGTCGCCATCGAGGTGGCCAAGGGCACCCCTTGGAAGGCGAGCCGCGAGGAGAGGGTGTCCTGGAGCAGCATCGCGTTCTTGGGATTCTTCAGGAAGGCCTGCCCCTCCGGGCTGTCGGCCAGCTTTTTCAAATCCTCGAAATTGAGCCCGCGGAAGGCCTCTTGGCCCAGCTGGCGGATCTCGTCGGCCTTGAGGCCGGCGACCAAGAAGGGCACCCGCTCGGGGGCGACGCGGTACTGTTTCGCCAGGGAGAAGATCTCCTCCGGGATGAACACCGAGCGGGGGTCGATGAATTTCCGCGCCTCGGCGAGAACTTCCTGGGGAGGCATTTCGCCGGTCTGTTGGATGTAGCGTTTGACGAAGCCGGCCTTGTTTTCGCGCAGCAGGTCCCTCGCCTCGCCCTCGCCCAAGGACTTCTCGCCCGCCGCCAACGCCGTCCACAGCGCGGGGCCGATGCCTCGGTAGTCGAGACTCAGCCCCTCCTGTTTCAAAAGATGGGTCGCCGCCAGCGCGTCGCGGACCCGCACCAAGGCGCCCGCCTCTTTCAATTGGGCCTCGATCTCGGCGCTCAACTTTTCCTGGGCCCCGGCCTCCTGGACCCGCGCCTTCACCAGGCGGAGGATCTGTCGCTCGAAGCTCTTCGGCTTCATCGGGTCGGTGAGCCGGGCCAGCTGGTGTCCGTGCTTGGACACGAAGGACTTCAACTCCGCGCTCATCGGTTTTCCGGCCGGCGGCTCGCCCGGCTTGGCGTACTCCTTGAAGTACTCCGCCGCCTCCAGGCTGCGGGGCCCGGAGATACGCTTGTCGTACTCGTGTCCCGCCGGCTTGTGGCCCACGCTGGGCTTCGCCTCGATAAAGATCGGCTCGCCGCCCTTCTCCTTGGACTTTTTGGAAATATCGTTGGCGTCCTTCCAGGCCTGGTCGAGCTGGGCCCCGCTTTGCAAGTCGACGCCGACGAAGCCCGCGCTCAACCGCGTCTGCGATTTGGCGAGGATCGGCTCGCGCAGCAGCTCGGGAACCGCCTCTTGAAGCTCCTTCGGAAAGGTCAGGGCCGGCAAGGTCCCGCCCTTGTTGGAGACGTGGAAGGTCTCGCCCGCGAAGACCTTGTTGGTCACCTCGCCGCTCTCGAAATATCGCCAGCGCGCCTTCCGGCCCACCACCGCGTCGGAGGCCTCCTTGGCCGGGCGCTCGCTTTCCGGCACCTCGGGTCCCACGCCTTCCTTGACGGGCTCGTAGTCGACGACCCAGCCGGTGAAGTCCGCGGTGACGTCCGCCTCCTGCATACGGATGCCCTTCTCGGCGATGACGTGCTTGCCGACCCTGCCATTTTGGAAGATCAGGCGCTGCCATTTCGGGGTGCGCACCTTGTCGGCGCCGACCTTCTCGACGTCGTCGATGAACATGTGGCCGTAATTTTTTTGAATGATCTTTTCGAACTCCCGGAAGGTGTCCTTCAAGTCCTCCGGGGTGACCGGCGTCCCGTCGGCCTTCTTGTCCCCGACGATGAAGCCCAGTTCGTCGCCGTCCCGCATCGCCAGCACCACCTCGCTGCCGACGGGAAAGGCGGTGCCGTGGCCGGGCAGGATCCGAATCCCCGACACCGAGTCGTGATGCTGCCCGTTCAGCTTGAAATACTGGCCGGTTTTCGGGTCGACGGCGATATGGTTGGATTCGTCGAGCAGGGAGGCCTGGTTGGCGGGATGCATCTGCACCAGGCCCTTCCGGACCATCACCTTGTTGAACTCGTAAATCAATTCGTGGACGTAGCGGTCCTCGTTTCCGCCGTACCAGGACCGCACGAAGCTGTAGAATTGCCCCAACTCGACGAACATGAGATGCGCACCGCCCGTCTCGCGAATCACGGTGTCGACGCGCTCGGCGGCGAAAGAGCGCTCGATCAACCGCGGCATGCGCAGGTCGTGCGAGACGTCGTAGGCGACAGAATAAAATTGCTCCGCGACGCCCTCGAGGAGGCCCGGAGATGCCTTGTCGGCGACCAAGACGTCCTTGAGCAGGTCGGATTTGCCCAGCGGGTCTTCCGCGAAGCGCTCGGCGTTGTTTAAATAGGTGCGAACGGGCTTGAGCCCCTCCAGCAGGCCCCGAATGCTGTGGACGAGACGCACCGGCGCCCGCTTGGCGGCGCCCTCCTCGCCCGGCTCGAAGTAGCGGCCCTCGGGAATGCCGTTCAAGTCCGAGATCGCGATCTGCCCGTAGTGCAGGCGCTCGGCCTTGCTTAAGTCCTTTTGCGCCTCCTCTTCCTTCAGCCTTAGAGTCATTTCCTGACTTCGGGCATTGGCCAGACGGAAGGCGTGATCGACCTTTTGCAAAAGCTCGTTGACGCTCTCCATTTCGTAGACTCCGCCGGAGCCGACCCGGACGTCCTCGGGCCGGAATTGGACCTCGGCGTAGCCCGCGGTCAGACCCACATGGTATTTGTCCACGAAGCGCTTCCAGGCCTCGTTTCCGGAGGCCTCGGCCGCCTTGGCGATGCGGCCGTGGATGTCCGCTTCCAGCTTGAGCAGGGCCTCCTGCGTCAGCAGCTTTCCCTCGGGGTTGACGACTCGGAAATTCGTTCGGGTTCCCTTGGAAACCACCGAGCCTTGGAAGTGCTGCTTCAAGGCCTCGTAGGTCTGATCGAGGACGATCTCGCCCAAGTCGCGGTTGACGGCGTTGGGGCCGGTGACGTTCAAGTCGAGGACGGCGACGCCGAAGCCGAGGCCTTCGGGTACGGAGGTTTGAAAACGCCGCGCGTCGGTGCGCCGCAAAAACTCGTAGGCGGGATCCACCTCGGCCGCGGGATAGCCCCGCGAGACCGACTCGTTGGCGCGATAGAGCTGGAAGACGATGTCCAAGGCCGCCTCCCGGGATACCGCCTTGTCCTTGCCGTCCTGCAGGGCCCAGCGCTCCAATGCCTGGACGGGGGCTTGGAGCCCGTCGAGGATCTGGCGCATCTCCTGAGCGATCCTCTTGATCTTCCGCTTCTCGGCCTCGATCTCGCGCCCCTCGGACTCGCCGCGGGACTCGGCCGGCTTGAGCCCCCAGGCTGTGAGTTTTTCCAGGGAGCGGCTCAGCTCTTTCTGCTTGCGTTTCAGGTCGGCGAATTGCTCCTCCGCGGAGCGCAGATTGAGGGAAAGCTCGTGGATCAGGCGGTAGCGGGCGGCCTCGGAATCGTAGTTGAGGGCGTGGAAGTTCCCCTTGACCGGAAGTCGGGGAAAGACATCCGTCTTGATGAGATAGGGAGAGGAAGGATCCCGGCTGCTGCGGAAAAAGGCCGAAAGGTAAAACGGCGGAGTACGGGGCAGGGTCAGGGCCTGGCGCAGCATCTCCCCGTGGTGACGTTCCGCCCAAAAGAGCGGACGCTGCAATTCGGGGGCGGAGAGGTCCCCGGGCCCTTGAAAAAGGGTCGGAACCGTCACGCAAAGTTCTGGCAGGGCTTCCAAGGAAAGACTGGGTTTCCCGGATACACCCTTACCCTGAGGTGCCCCTGGTGGTGTCATGTGTGCCCCACGGACGCCCGGCGCGAACCCTCGCCGCATGTCCGCAACTATATGTTATAATTAGGTTTTACCGCTCTTGGTGGGACCCCAAACGTACCATCTTATCCCTGAACGGAAAACCCCTATCTCCCCTAAAAATTTATCGTCCCAATCCCGCCAAAGTTGTGATTTTTCCCTTTAGAAATCAGGAAATTGCCTGTGGATAAGTCGGCAGGATCCGCAGCCGGCTACCGCCCTCTTGATAAGCGGCGTGGCTGAACTGGCCCCGGAAAAAGGTCTCCTGGCGCTTGGCGTAGGCCTGGGTACGCGCGACGATCTCGGCCCGGGCCTCTTCCAAGGCCTTCCCGCCCTGGACGACCTCGGCCAGCTCGGCATAACCGATGGGGCGGATTTCCAAGCGGCGCGGGTCGACCCCGCGCGCGAGCAAGCCCCTCACTTCTTCCAGCCACCCCGAGGCCAGCATCTCGTCGACCCGCTCGGCGATGCGCCTCCGCAATAGCTCGCGCTCGCCGCGAAGCCAGTAGGTTTCGGTCGGGAAACGCAGGACCGGCGGGCGCCGGCGGGTAAGCAGCTCCGAGGGCGGACGGCCGCTCAGCGCGGCGATCTCGAGGTGGCGCACCAGGCGGTTCGGATCGCGGGGGCTGATTCGCGCCGCGCTTTCGGGGTCGAGCGCGCGCAGCCTTTGGTGGAGCGCCTCGGGGCCGAAGCGGGCGGCTTCCGCTTGGAGGCGCCGCCGGATTTCGGGATCGCGCGGAGGGAGCCGATCGAGGCCCTCGAGCAGGGCCTTCAGGTAGAGCCCGGTGCCGCCCACCAGGATCGGCACGCGGCTGCGCGCGGCGATTTCGGCGATCAGCCGCTCCGCCCGGCGGGCGAATTCCATCGCGGTCATCCGCTCGCCGGGCGCGCAGGCGTCGAGCAGCCAATGCGGCAGGAGCCTTCGATCCGTCGGTACCTTCCCGGTGCCGATGTCGAAGCCCTGGTAGAACTGCTGGCTGTCGGCGTTGAGAATCTCGCCGCCGATCTCCCCGCCCAGCCGCTCCGCGAAGGCCGACTTTCCCGAGGCGGTGGCCCCGGCCACGACGACGATGGCGGGGGCGGAGCTCACAGCACCCTCTTGAACCATTTTTCGATCTCGCGGGCCTCGACCTCGACCATGACCGGGCGGCCGTGGGGGCAGTGGTAGGAACGAGGGGTGCCCTCGAGCTCACGCAGCAAGGAGAGCATTTCCTCCTCGGTCAATCGTTGGTGGGCGCGGATTTGCCGGTGACAGGCCATGGTCGCGAGCACGTGGTCGATGCGGTCTTCCACCCCCGCCAGGCCGGAGCTTTCTTCCATCTCCTCGGCGATCTCGCGCAGGACGGCGACCCAGTCGCCGTCGCGCAGCAAGGTCGGGTGGGCCTTCAAGACGAAGCTGCCCTCGCCGAACTCGTCGACCGCGAAGCCGAAGGCCTCGAGGCGCGGGAGACAGGCGCGCAGGCGGGCGGCCTCGTGCTCGGGCAGGTCGAAGGACAGGGGCTGCAGAAGACGCTGCTGCGGCAGGGGGCCGCCGAGGTACGAGCGCTTCAGTTGCTCGAAGCCGATCCGCTCGTGGGCGGCGTGCTGGTCGACGAGCAGCAGAGAGCCCTCGCTTTCGCAGACCAGGTAGGTCGCGTTGAGTTGGCCGATGAGCCGCAGCTCGGAGAATGCCAAGGCGCCGATCCGCGCGGCCTTAGGCGCCTCGCGCCACGAGGGGGATGCGACGGCAGGGGCCGCCCCCAACGCGCCCGGCGCAAAGCCGCGCAAGGCCCGCTCGATACCCCGCGCATATTCCTCCCGGAAAGACTCGCCCAGCGTGGTCTGGCGGGGCGCCAGCTCGGCGAAGGCGAAGCCGCCGGCGACGGCGAGGGCGACCTTCCCTCCCTCCTCCGCCGATTCCGCCTCGCGCCAGGGGGCGCGGTCGAGGGCGTGGCGGAGGGTCTCGGAGATCAGATGGTGGACGACGTTGGAGTTGCTGAAACGCACCTCCCGCTTGGTGGGATGGACGTTGACGTCCACCTTGGCGGGGTCGACCTCGAGGTGCAAGACGGCCATGGGATATTGCTGGGTCATCAGCAGGCCGCGATAGCCGTTGACGACGGCGTGGTTGATCAGCCGGTCTTGGACGAAACGCCCGTTGACGAAGACGTAGATCTGCCGGTTGGTCCTTTTGGAAAAGTTCGGGTGGCCGATCAGGCCGCGGATCGACAGCTCCGAGACCTTGCGTTCCACCGGATAGAGCCGCTCCATCGTCTCCCGGCCGAAGAGATCGAGGATACGTCGCTTGGGATCGTCGGCAGCGGGGCAGAACAGGGAGACCTTGCCGTTGTGTTCGAGGCGCCATTCCACCGCGAGGTGGTGCAGGGCCATCGCCGTCAAGAGGTCGAGGACGTGGCTCCATTCGGTCTCGGGGCGCTTGAGGAATTTCAATCTCGCGGGCGTGGTGCAGAACAATTCCTTCACGGAGATACGGGTCCCCCGGGACATCGGCAGCTCTTGCAGCTCGCCGACCTTTCCGCCCTTAACATCCACGGCGTAGCCGACCGGGTCGCTCTCGGCGGTCGCGCTCTCCAGGCGAAACTCGCTGATGCTGGCGATCGACGGAAGCGCCTCGCCGCGGAAACCCAAGGTATGCAGGGCGAAGAGCTCCTCGGCGCGGGTGATCTTGCTGGTGGCGTGGCGCTTGAGGGCCAGCGGCAGGTCGCGGGGCGGGATGCCGTGGCCGTCGTCGGCGACGACGATAGATTTGGCGCCGCCCTGCTCGAGGCTCACGTGGATGCGGGTGGCGCCGGCGTCCAGCGAGTTTTCGACCAGCTCCTTCACCACCGAGACGGGGCGCTCGACCACCTCGCCGGCGGCGATCTTGTGAACCACGTTTTCGGGGAGGACTTGGATGGGGCGCGGGACGGGGGGCATGGGGTCCTCCTATTGAAAAGCGGCGGTCATGGCAAGGGTTGCAGGCTGAGTTTTTTGAGACCGATATGGTGATTTTCGTAACGACAATGTCCTTGCCCGATCCCCTGGTCCCCGGGGGTATCCCTCTTCACTTTTTTGGTCCGGGTCGATTTTTCTCCGCAAATTCTCCGAATTTGCTGCGCGCCCGAAGCAAGTTCGGGCTTGCCCCGCCGGCCGGACCAAAGGTCGGAGGAGCCCTGTTATCAGAGGCTTCAAGGTGAGGGCCCCTCCGAAACCCGTTCCGAGGGATACCCCCGGGGACCAGGGGATCTACCTCTGTAAAGTTTCCTTCCAGGGATACCTCGGGACCAAGGAATCTACCGCTGTAAAGGTTCCTTCCGGAGATCCCACTGATCCAACTCCGCAAATTTCTCTCTAGGATTACCCCAGAGCTGCCTCCGTGAATTTCCCTTCCTAAGAGTGGCCCTTGGGGTCAAGGGATCTACCGTTTTAATACTGAATTAATTGGGCAAAAAAAACCCCGCTTCGGAACCCGAAGCGGGGCTTTCTCTGAAAAGGAGATGCGTACTACTTTTTCGCGCGGCGCAGCCGCAGGCCGAGCAGGCCCAGGAGGCCCATGCCGAGGTAGGCGCCGAAGCCCGCGGGGGCTGAACCCGCCGCGTTCAGCGCGCAGCCGCGGCCCAGGGCCTTGTTTAGGTCGGACTCGCTGGCGTTGATCGGGTTGGTGCCCAGGCTGACCTCTTGGCCGTCCGTGGCGCCGTCGCCGTCGCTGTCGGGGTTGCGCGGGTCGGTCTCGCCGGCGTCGACAAAGCCATTCTTGTTGGCGTCCTCGGCGCCGTCTTCCAGGCCGTCCTGGTCGGTGTCCTTGCGGGCGCCGTTGGTCTCGCCGGCATCCCAGACGCCGTTGCGGTTGGCGTCCTCGTTGAAGTCGAGGATGCCGTCGCCGTCGGTGTCGGCCACCTTCGGATCGAGCTCGTCGAAGTCGACGATGCCGTTCTTGTTGCGGTCTTCCACGCCGTCCTGCAGGCCGTCGCCGTCGGTGTCGAGGTTGCGCGGATCGCTCTCGCCCGGCTCGAAGAGGCCGTTTTGGTTGCGGTCTTCCTGGCCGTCGGGCAGGCCGTCGCCGTCGGTGTCACTGCTGTAGGCGTCGGACTCGCCGACGTCGCGGATGCAGTTCTTGTTGGTGTCCTCGAGGACGTCCTTGATGCCGTCGCGGTCGGAGTCGCGCTGCGGCGGAATAAACTCGCCGGGGATGCACTCCTTGCTGCAGTTCGCGTCGGGGTTCAGCGGACAGGGATCCTCGTTGTCGTTGATGATGTCGCCGTCCGTGTCGCGCTTGCGGAAGTTGGTCTCGTTGGGACCCTGGATGCAATCGCGGTTGATGTCCTCGTACTTGTCGGGGATCCCGTCGCCGTCCGAATCCTGGGCCTCGGGGGGCTCGACGCCGGCCACGCACTCGTTGGCGCAAAGCGGGTTCGGATCGAGCGGACAGGTGTCGTTTCCGTCTTTCGTGCCGTCGCGGTCGGTATCGGGATCGAAGGGATCGCTCTCGTTGGGATCGACGAAGCAGTTGCTGTTCAGATCCTCTTCGGCGTTCGGCAGGCCGTCGGAGTCGGAATCGGTGAAGGGGTTGATGCTGTCGGGGTTGCACTCCCCTTCGCAGGTCAGGTCCGGATTGTTCGGACAGGCATCGAGCCGGTCGTTGCGGCCGTCGCCGTCGGTATCGCGGTCGAAGGCGTCGGTCTCGCCGGCGTCGACAATACAGTTGTGGTTGATGTCCTCGTAGATGTCCGGGATGCCGTCGTTGTCGTTGTCCAAGTCTTCCTCGGGGACGATGCCGGGCACGCAGGGCTGTTCGCAGCTGGTGCTGGTGTTCTGCGGGCAGGGGTCGAGGTTGTCCAGCAGACCGTCGCCGTCGGTATCCGCCTTGCGGGGATCGCTTTCGTTAAGGTCGAGGATGCCGTTGCGGTTTTTGTCCTCGATGCCGTCGGCCAGTCCGTCGAAATCGGAGTCGGCGCGGGTGCCGTTGGTCTCGGCCGGGGCGTCATAGACGCCGTTGCCGTTCATGTCCTCGAGCAAGTCGATGATGCCGTCCTCGTCGGTGTCCTCTTTCGAAGGATCCAGCTCGCCGAAGTCGCGGATGCCGTTCTTGTTGCGGTCCTCGACGTTGTCGGGAAGGCCGTCGGAATCGCTGTCGATCAGCGCGGGATTGCTCTCCCCTTCGTCCAAAACTCCGTTCTTGTTGCGGTCCTCGATGCCGTCGGTGATGGTATCGCCGTCCGTGTCCTCGTTGGCCGGATCGGTCTCGCCGGGATCGACGACGCAATTCTTGTTCTTGTCCTCGTTCACGTCAAAGATGCCGTCGCCGTCAAAATCGGCGGTGGGCGGGAAGATCTGTCCGGGAAAACAAGGCCGGGGCCCGCTGCCGGGGCCGGTGCCGCCGCCTCCGGTGGCGCTTAAGCGAACAATCGCGGAGGCCGGAGAAGTCGTGCCGTCGGGGGCGATACCCACCGCGAAGACTTCCTCGCCCGCCCGGGCGTCGACGGTCGCCAGGAAGGACAGGCCGGAGAACTCGCGCAGGTCGACGATGAAGTTGGTCTCGGAGCCCGAGGGAGCGCCGCGAAAGATCTCGATGCGATCCACCGCCTCAGGTAAGGTGCCGGAGAGCGTGAAATTGGTGGCCGCCGAATTGGTCGGAGCCGCCGAGGAAATGGTCGGGCGGATGTTGGTCGCCGGGCTGTCGATCGGCCCTTGGTTGTTGCGGTAGAGGGCGTTACGCGTCACCTGGTTCTGCGTGGCGTCGTTCAATTTGACGCCGAAACCCGTGTTGTCGAAGAAAAAGCCGTTCTGGATGGTGTTGCGCTGCGAGCCGGACTCGACCAGCACGCCGTTGCCGCTGCGGGTGACGCTGACCCCGTCGATCAGGTTGCCGTTGGAGCCGCTCTTGATGCAGATGCCGGAGCCGGCCGCGCCGCGGACCGTGATGCCCTTGATGGTGACCTGGTTGGAGTCGAGCTCGATGGCGCAGGCGCCTTCGCCGAGGGCGGAGGCGTCGAGAATGACCTGCCCGCTGACGCCGGCGCCCTTTTCGAGGGCGAAACCGGCGGCCGCCTTGTTGTTCAGGCGGATCGTGTCGCGCAGCGTGATGGTGCCGGCGGTGTCGAAGACGATCTTCTCGGTGCAGAAGGACGGAAGGGAGCTGTCCTGGATGTTGTAGCCTTGCTCCAGGGCGCGGCGCAGGCTGCCGGAGATGCTGGCGTCGTCGACCATGGAGGTGACTTTGCAGATCTTTCCGCCGTTGGAGTCTTCAGGGATGTTCAGCCCTCCGGCGACCGCTTCGTTTCCGATCAGGATCGTGGAGAGGACCAGGACGAGTACTGCGGCCTTGCGAATAGCGCGCATAACGACACTCCTATTTGTCATTTAAGGACGGTGAGTCCTTTGCGTTAGAAACCCGAAAATGAACCCTCACGGATCAGGGCGTGCTGCCGCCGCCGCCGTGTTGAATATTGCGAATCATCCGAATCGGATCGATCCCCAGGAACAGCGTCACCGCCGGTCCGGGGCTGATCAACAAGTCGGGCTGCCCCGGAGCGGTGCGCAGGCCGAAGCCCGACGGCACGCCGCTGACGCCCACGCCCAAGCGGATCGCCTGGTTCCAGGTGTGCAAGTATCCCTGCCCCTGGAGATGGAAGCCTCCCTCCGAACCGAAATCGAAGGTCGCGGTGAAGGGCGCGCCGACGTCGGCGTTGGAGCTCATCCAACCTTGGTATCCCAAGGCAACGTTCAGCCCTAAGCCGAAGTGTTGATGGAAGTTGAAGTTCCCCTCGGCCATGGCGTCGATCGCCAGGCCGGTGACGCTGGAGTCCACCGAACCGGGACGGCGCGGGATGCTGAGGAACTGCAGGCCCAGATTGGCGCCCAGGCGAAAGTCGAATATGCGGCCTTGAAAGACGCTGTAGGAGGGCTGGAAGAACAAATCCCCGCCGGTATATCCCGGAGCCACGTCGCGATAGACCGCGGAACCCGGGGCGAAGGAATTGCCGAAGTTGTAACCGCCGCCGATGACCAAATGGAGATTGTCCCAGGCGTTGCGCGCCGTCGCCGCGCTTGCGGCGGGATCGCTGGCCGGAGGCGTCTCGGGCTCGGGGGTGACGCGCCGCACCGGCGGATCGGCCTCGGGCGGCGGCGGAGGCGCCCCCGCATCGGCCGAAGGTGGAGGTGGCGGTGCTCCCGCATCCGCGTGCAAGGGATCGACTACCGGTGGAGTCATAAATTTCTCCTCTCTCAACAAAAAACTTTGAAGGCCCCTAGCCCGCCGGCCCCCTTTGCCGACGGCTGGAATTCGGCGCTTTTTCGGTCCCATTTTCCGAAACCGTCTTCTGTACAGAAGTCACGGAGTAAGCGTCGAAAATCTTTATTTATTTTTGGAAACCGAGAGCTTGTTCGGAGCATTTCACGGGAAGTTGCATGATTTTTTTTCGGGACCGCGCTTTTCTCCCGCCCGCTTCGTTTCCTAGGCCGCCCTAAAATCGACGCCAATGACGCGGAAATGGCGCCCTTGTGTCACTTGCGCAAAACCGAAGTCAGCAGCCGGGTGAACTCGTCGCCGAACTCGTTCAGTCGGCGCTCGAAGCCCTCGCGCCACAGCGGGGCGACGCCCGGCGTTGCGGCCTCGTCGCGCAGGATGCGCCGATAGCTTGCCAGAAATTGCGGGTATTGCTGAAGCCGTCGCTGCGTCATCGTCCCCGCATCCACCTCCCCGAAAAAGGAATGCCAAAAGGGCAGCAGCGTGAACTTCACAAAGGTCTCGGGTTGGCCGTTGAAATCCGAGCCGGGATCCAAGTCTGCGAGGCGGTTGAGATGTTCCTGCTTCAGGCGCGAGGGCGGAAGCCCGCGCTGCAGGGGAAAGTAAAGCCCCGCGCAGCTTGCGCAGAGCTCGGGCGGCAGCATCGAGGCCATGGTCGCGTGATAGAAATCATGGAAAGGCACGAAGAAGGCGGGCACCTTCCCCTGCAGCTCCGAGATCAGAGTGGCCTGTCGCACCATCCCCACCGGCGCGAGCAAACGGCCCCGCAGGCGCATCGTGTCGTCGCGCGTGATGATGCCGTCCACGGGAATCGGGCGGTGCGCGGCCTCGCCGAAGCGCGCCCGCAACAGCCCCTCCCAGAGGGCGAAGTTGGGGATGCGGACGCTCAGCCTGCCCTCGCGCAGGAATTGAAGCTGCACCTCGCGGCCGAAGGCGTCCTCGAGCTCGCCCATCAAGTGGCGGAGGTTGGAATATTGCCCCTTGACGTTGGCCTTCCCGAAGGAGGCGTTGGCGTAGGGGAAGCGGATCTCGTAGACCCTTCCCCCACCCTCGGCAAAATCGGCGGCGCGCCGGAGCAGATCCCCTTTGGGTCTTAAGAATTGGCTGCCGAAGGGTTCGATCAGGCGCTCGGACGGATGCACCTCGACCTCGGCCCCAAGCAGGCGCGCGAAGTCGCGGATCTGGAATTCCCAAACCCGGTCCGCGGTCTCGAGGCTTAAGCGGCGGGACAAGAGTTCCTCCCGCGAGGCCTCGAAGGGGACCGCGCGCAGTTCGGGTTCCATGACCTCCCACAGCCGGCGCTCGGTGGCGCCGTAACTGACCCGCGGCGGCGTCTGGCCCTTTCCGCCCGGGGGGAAGTGGTAGTTCTCATAGGCCGGCGCGGAGGACGGCGGAAAACGTGTGGCCTGCATGCGCAGCGGCTCGAGTCGCCCCTCCGCGACGGGGCCCAAAGCGGCCATGGCGAGCTGCGGACCGGCGAAGAGATCCACCGCCCGGTGCGGGAGCCGGGCGGCGAGGAACTCCAGGCCGCGGTGCCGGGCTTCCAATTCAAGTTCGCGCGCGGCGAGTCGCCCGCCGAAGGCGTGTCGGGTCAGACGACCCGCCACGTGGAACTGCAGCAGCATCGCCATGGAATCGACGAGGGTGGTGGCGCCGGACTGCGCGGGTCGCAGGCCGACCCTCTCCTCGAGATGGTGGCCGAGGAAAATGCCGGCCAAAG
>JADYZQ010000026.1 GCA_020853015.1 Deltaproteobacteria bacterium | reverse complement strand
TGCATGTCGTGCAGTTTTTCGCCGATCTCCCCCCTCAGCTCCGCCGAGATGCCGGAATTTTCCGACCACCGGGATATCGTCGCGAAGGCGCGCCGCAGGTGCAGGTCGGCCAAGAAATAATCCCCGTGGTAACTCCAAAAGCGTCCCGCCGCCAGGCAGGCCCTGGCCAGCGCCTGGTCGGCCCGCTCCTTATCGGCGCGACGATCCGCGCGATCGGGGATCTTGGCCGTAATTTCCGCAGCCGTATCGACGGCGCCTTGCAGGTATCGCCGCTGCATATCCGCGGGCATGGCCAGGCCGTGCTTTTCCAAAAGCCCTAACAACAGGGTCACCCGAGCCTCACCGCGCGCGCGCCAGATGTCCCATCGCTCGCCCCAGCTCAGCTGGAAGGCGTAGCGATAGCGGGGATGTCCTTTGTGATAGCTCTGCTTTTCGGGGGGCCGGGCAAAGACCGGGTGACGGGTGGAGAAGTAGGGATAACCGGGGCTCCACCCGGCCAGGCCGCTGGGCCAGGCGCGCAGGCGAAAGCTGCTCTTCCCATCGCCGAAATCGACATGCAGCACCGCCGGCTGCCGGTCGCGCGCCTTTTCCTGGAACTGCGTCGGCTCGACGTCGACGCCCAAGATCAAATAATCACCCGCGCGCAGCCGCTCGACCCGGCCGGCCTCGAGGCGCTTCCATTGGAACTCGTGCCAAAGCCAATTCCCCGGCTCGGAGGCCAGGACTCGGACATAGAGCTCGTCGCCCTTGCGAAAGACCTCCGCCTGCCTCGGGGGCAGCGGCCCCCCGCGATCGAGGATCAAATCGGGCGCCTCGGCCCCGGCGGCCTTGCCGCCCAAGACGAAGGGCGCGTCGCCCGCTTTCATCGGCACCTCGTAGGCACGGTCGATCTCGAAGTAGCGCCGCGGGGCGCCGGCCCCCAACAGAAATCCCGCGCCCATCAATAGAAAGCCGTGCGGCCCGCTCCGCCAAGCCTCGAAGGCCGCCCGGGCGAATTCGCCCAGCAGCGCGGCGGCCCGGCGCGGGGCGGCGAGCAGGCCTTCGCGGGGCCCGAAGGGCGCGGCACCGGGTGCGAAGCGCCGAGCCGAGACGGCGAGTTCGGAACCGGAGCCTGTCGCGCCGAAGCGGCGTTGTCGTTCGAAGGGCTCGCGAAATTCCCGCGAGGCCGCCCGCGATTCCAGCGGAAGGGCCGAAAGCTCCGCCGGCGCGTGGGGTCCGCTCCCGCCGTCACGCCAGGCTCGCTCGAGGGTCTTGGGTCTTGCATTTCCACGCACGTTGGGGGCCATTCTCGCTCCTAGTTTTTTCGGGTGTATTGCCGCATTTCTTCAAGCAGTTCGGGCAAGGTCTCGCGCCACTCCGCGAAAAAGCCCTCGTATTCCGGCATCATCAGATCCATGAAGGTCTTGTCGACCGCCTCGCGATAGGCCTCGATCATCGCGGTCATCAACTCCAGGCGCGTCTCGGCCGGGATTCCGAAATGGTTCAGCCCCTTGGCGAAAGCCGCGGTCACCTGGACAAAATAGCTGAAGACGGCGGGGTTGCCCCAGACCTTGGCGAATTCGGAGGCGTCGACGAGATGCGCGTCGGCCTCCGCGCCGAAGATCTCTTCCATCGCCCCGCGGACCTGCTCGTCGCGCCGAGCGGCCTCCCCCAAGACGTCGATCAGGGTCCGCAGCAGAATTCGCACCTGCTCCGGGCTCAGTTCGGCGTCCCGAAGGAAGGGAAGCAGGTTGTCCGGCTTTACTACGCGCCCCATCTCGTCCAAACCTGAGAGGATGTCCAAGAGCCAGGCGGCCGCTTCGGGGCGGGTCAGGCCGGATTCCGTCAATACCTTTAGATTCTTGGGAAAATAATGGAGCGCCGCCTCGAATTCCGCCCCCGATCGCGCCAAGGCCGAGGTCCATTCCAGCATCTCGGAAGGGGCAAGGCCCAGCTTGCGCATCCCCTCCCAACCGGGAAAGGCCATCTCGGCATCGAAACCGCCCGGGCTCAAGGCGCCCCGCCGGGCTAGGCCCTCCATCAAAAGATAGGAATCCTCCGGAGCCCAGGCGCCTTCCCGAAACAGGCGCAGCGACTCCGCCAGCGAGTCGTAGATGGGAAAGCGACGAAAGCCGGTGAGTCGAAAGACCTGAAGCCAAGGCCCGCTCAAGAGTTCCTGCTTGGCGAATTGCGCCCTTTGCTCGGGGCTCCACCCCGTCGCCTCGATCTCACGATGGAAGCCCTCGGTCATTTCGCGGGCCTCGGCCTCCGGAAGGCCGGCGCGACGGACCAGCGCCTCGACTTGAAAGTCCTGCCACCGCTCCTCCGCATGGGCGAATTCTCGGAGGCCCCAGCGCCCCGCCTCCGCCGGGCCCTCGACGCGATAGGCCCGCATGCGCCCGGCGTCGAAGCCCCGCCGATGGGCCGCCTCCGGCATCCCGCCGACAAAGAACAAGCTCCCCGGCTCCAAAAGAACTTCCTCGATGGGGCCGAGGCGACGGAACTCCCCGCCTTGCTGAATCCAGATCTCGGCGGATTCCCGAACGGGGCGCAGCCGCGGACGACCCTCATGCAGCTCCAGCACCGCCCCCGACTCCGGCACATATCTGGCGTCGAGCCGCAGCGTGCCGCCCTCCCCCAACTCCCATGCGCGGTCGAGGGGATGCTCGACCGAGAAGGCGTCCCTCTCCATGAGGAGGAAGTGCAGCCCCATCAGCAAGGGCATAGGCCTCCCCCGCGCCCAGGCGCGGAACAGCTCCCGCGAGGCCGAGGCGAAAGTTTCCAAACCGGCCCGCAACCATTCCCCGCAGGCGAACAGGACCGTCCTCGCGGGACCCTTCCCTATTCCGCGAAGGAAATCCGCGAAGTTTCCCAACGCCTTCTCCCAAAGACCTCTCCGGAAAGAACTCCCGGTTCCAAGCCCGCCGCGGAAGGTCGGCGCGTCCCCCGGCAGGTCGCGGCTAAAACGCCGGGCCTTGGTTTCGGCCTCGCGGAATTCCGGAAGCGCGGAAGCCGCGGACGCGGCTCTGCAAAGCCGGACCTCCGCCGAAATTCGGCCCCAGCGAGAGCTGTCTCCTCCGGTGGATTCCAGAATTTTAGGACGTGACGATCCTCGGGTCGGTCCAGGCATGGGGAGTCCTCGGCAATTATGATCCCCCTGCCGGGGCAATTACAATTCTCGTGCCATTTGCCGCCTAGGGACTCCGCCGCGCGCAGAAGTTCACGCCAGGCCCAAACCGCGGCCTCGACCTTAATCCGCATCGCGCCGGCACCGTCCATTTCGCCAAGGCGCTTCGTCGAACTAACGCCATCGACACCCCTCCGGGATCTCGCCGAATTACCGGCCTTTCGCCCGAGGTGAGTCGATTTTGGACTGAATAGGCGAAGGGACCGCCGGGAAATGTCTCGGCCTTCCGCAGAGGGAACTTGCACTTCGGCGAAACTTCGGCGAGGGTGCCACGATAATAGTACGGACCTCACGGGGCTCAGATTAGGACGAGGTCAGGTTATTCTCGAAAACGCACGCTCTCGAATTGCCGACGGCGACGCCGGCAGCGCGGGGCGGAATTTGTTTTGG
>JADYZQ010000025.1 GCA_020853015.1 Deltaproteobacteria bacterium | reverse complement strand
TCGAGCAGGCCGCGGGCTTCCTGCGCGTCCCCGAGTCCGAGAATCCCTTGGACAACACCGGCGTCCACCCCGAGCGCTATCCCGTGCTCGAGTCCCTCGCGCAGCGCCTCAGCAAATCCCTGCGCGATCTGACCGGCGGAGGAGCCGAGGCGATCAGGCAAGACTCGGCTTTCAAAGAAGAGGTCGGCGCCTTCACTTACGACGACATCCTAAGCGAGCTGGAAAAGCCCGGCCGCGACCCGCGCGAGACCTTCGTTCCCTTCAGCTACCGCGACGACATCCATGAGGTGAAGGACCTGAAGCCCGGAATGATCTGCCCGGGCATCGTGACCAACGTGACCAATTTCGGCGCCTTCGTCGACATCGGCGTCCATCAGGACGGCCTGGTCCACCTCTCGCAGCTGGCCCGGCAATTCGTGAAGGACGCCTCGCAAGTCGTCAGCCCCGGCGACCGCGTCCAAGTGAAGGTTCTGGAAGTCAACCTCGAGAAAAATCAGATCTCGCTTTCCATCAAGGAGGCCCTCGAGGGCCCGGCCCCGCGACCGCGCCGCGCGGAGGGCGAGGGGCGTCCGCCCCGCGGCGGGAAACGCGGCGGCGGCCGGAGGGATCAGGGGCCCCCGCGCGGCTCAAGGCCCTCCGCGCCTCGTCCGGTCTTCAACAATGCCTTCGCCTCCCTGGCTGCGCTTCGAGACCAACTGAAACCGAAGAAATAGCCCCCTTGCGTTAATAAATTGACGAATTTTCTTCCCAAATATCATTTTGAGAGGGGTTCTCTGCGAGCGCCGCGATCTATCTTGCGATAATGCCACGACAATAGCTTATCCATGCAAAGGCACGTTTTTTGCTAATGATAAAGCTATACTGAAAAGTAGTGTTGGTGGGTACCCGACAGCGCAAAGGGGGCAGGCGGGTATAGGGCAAGGTGATCCAAGGGAGGTCTGGCGGTTCAATCCACCAAGAAAACCCGTTCAATCGCTAAAATCGCATGGGCAAGGCGAAGGCCGTTGCGACTTTGAAGGCTCCCCGACGGGGAACGGTCTATATCAAGGTCGAGGGGACCCTGTTTAAAGGCGGGGGTTGGCAGCATGCCGCCTATTTAGCGGCCAATGCCCAAAGCTTTTCCGACCGCGTCTTCAAGCTCGCCCAAATCGGGCTGTCGATGCCCGTTTCCCTTTTCCTCGGCCAGGGGGATCCGGATCTGGCCAACCGCTGGATATACGCCGGCTTGAAGGGTTTAAGTCGCGACCGCATCGAGGTGCTGACGGAAGAGTACCTGGAAAAGGTCCTCAAGGAGGGACTGCGGCGGGACGCGGTCGATTTCTTCCTCAAGCTCAGGGCGGAAGGCCACCCGATGGTGTTCTTCAGCGGCGCTTTGGATGGCTTCATCCGCCCCCTCTTGCAACGACTCCAATTGGGAGAGGAACTCCACTCCAACCGACTCGAATATAAAAACGACCTCGCGACGGGCCGGCTTCTCGAGCCGGTGATGGGGGGCTACGCTGGCCTGCAAAGCCTGCTCGCCTCCGCGGAGCGCTCCGGGGCCGATCTCGCCAAGGCCTATGCCTACGGATCCGAGCACGGCGATTTCTTCCTGCTGAGAGCGGTGGGCCATCCCTGCGCCGTCAACCCCGACTTGCGGCTGCTCCGCGTCGCCCGGGAGCTGAATTGGCCGATCCTGGAGTGGGACTGATGCCGAAACTTTCCATCCATCGGGCCTATCGCGGCAAACATATCCTTCTCACCGGGGCCTCCGGGTTCCTCGGCAAGGTCTGGCTTTCCTTGATGCTCGACCGTATCCCTGAAATCGAAAAAATTTATGTGCTGATCCGGCGCAAGCGCGACACGGGCGCCTGGGAACGCTTCGAGGAGATCGTCGCGACCTCCTATGCCTTCGAGCCCCTGCATCGCCGGCATGGCGAGGCCTTGGGGGCCTATTTGGCGGAACGGGTGGAGGTCGTGGAGGGCGACGTCTCGCTCCCGGATTTCGGGATCGATCCCGAGGCCGCAGAGGATTTGACACGCAAGCTCGACCTGATCGTCCATTGCGCGGGCTTGGTGGATTTCGAGCCGGACCTGAGGGAGGCGGTGGAGACGAATATCTCCGGCTCCCTTCATGCGGTGGACTTCGCCAAGCGGTGCCAGCGCGCCGCCTTGGTCCACGTCTCGACATGCTACGTGGTCGGAGATATCCGCGAGGGCATGGCGCCGGAGGCTTTGGCGCCCGACTACGCCCCCAACGGCAGGCCCATGGACGCCGAAGCGGAATACGAGGAGCTCTTGAGCTTCGTGAAGACCGCGAGCCTGAAGGACTCCGAGTGGGTCGATGAGGCGCGACGGCGCGCCGCCGGCTACGGCTGGCCGAACGGCTACACCTATTCGAAGAGCCTGGCCGAAAGCCTGATCCGGAAGCGAGCGGGGGATTTGAAATACAGCGTGGTCCGCCCCGCCGTCGTCGAGAGCTCGATGCATTATCCCTTTCCGGGCTGGAACGAGGGTGCGCAGACCTGCGCGCCGCTTTCCTACCTCTTGGGGACTTGGCTGCGATTTTTTCCGATCAACACCCGCCATGTCCTGGACGTGATCCCGGTCGACTACGTCTGCCAGGCCGTCACCGTGGCCGGAGCGGCCCTGATGGAGGGTTGCGCTTCGCAAGTGATTCAGGTCGGCAGCTCGCAACGGAATCCGCTGCGGCTGGATAGGATGCTCGAGCTGCTGAACCTCGCCCATCGCGCCCACTGGAGGCAATCCGCCTCGCCGCTGGAAAGGATCTTCCTCTCTCGTTGGGATTCGGTGGCCGTTTCCCAGGACAGCCCCCTGGGGCCGGAGAGCCTGCGCAAGACGGCGGCCGCGGTCTTCGAGGCGCTGCGCGGCCTCAAGGAACGCAGCCCCAAGGCCATCCACGAATACCTGAACAAGGCCCTGAGTTCGGTGAACAAGGCCAAATGGGCCTTGGTGAAGACCGAGAAGGTGGTCGAGGTCTTCGCGCCCTTCATTTACCGGACGGACTTTCGGTTCGTCACCGAGGCCTTGGCGAAATACCAAATCGAGGAAGAGGCCTTCGCGGCGAAGCCCGAGGACATCGATTGGCGGCATTACATCATGAAGGTGCTCGAGCCGGGCCTGCGCCGCTGGTGCTATCCGGTCCTCGAGGGGAAGCCGGTGGAGAAGCTGAGCGCGCCGCGGGGCTTTCGCATACCGCGGGGAGACCGTCCCGGCCTTCGTATCGCGGGGAGGGCGCGCTGATGGCCGTTTTTCTGACCGGAGCGACGGGTTTCCTGGGTTCTTACCTGGTGGCCGAGCTGCTTAACAGCCGGGAGGGGCCGCTCTGCCTGCTCGTCCGCGCCCGGCATCCGAAGGAGGCCGAGGCGCGACTGTGGCGATCTCTTCAGCTGCATTGCGACTATGAAACATTCCAGCGGCTGTTCCGGACCCGGATGAAGGTCTACCTCGGCGACATCACCCAGAAGGGCCTCGGTTTAAGCCCGGAGGTCCGGGAAGAACTGCTGAGCGGCGCCGATTCGGTGATCCACTGCGCGGCCTCGCTCAATCGCCGCTCCTACGAGATCTGCCTCAACGTCAACGTGAAGGGAACCTTGGAAGTCGTCAAGTTGGCCCAGGACATGGCCCGGCGCGGATCGCTGCGACGCTTCAGTAACGTCTCGACCGTCGCGGTGGCGGGGCACCGCCGGGACGAGGCGGTCCGGGAAGACAAGGCGATCCGGTGGAACGCGCCGGATCTCGACGCCTACGGCGCCACCAAAAAAATGGCCGAGCACCTGGCCCGCGAGCTGCTGCCGGAAGGCGCGGTGCTGACCTTCCGGCCCAGCGCCATCATCGGCGATTCGCGATTCGCGGCGACCACCCAGTTCGACATGGTGCGGGCCTTCGCCTGGCTGGCGAAGGCGCCGGCGCTGCCGTTGAATCCGTCCTGGAAGATCGACATCGTTCCGGCCGATTTCGTCGCCCGGGCGATCGCGGAGCTCCATCGCCGCGAGCGGCCGAAGCACGACGTCTATCACCTCAGCGCGGGAACCGATTCGCTCGACTACCGCGAGATCGTCGCGGTCTTGGGAGGCGGGCGGAGGCCCTTCCTGCCGGGGTTGCAGCGCCCTTTCACAAAGCTTTGCGACTGGCTGTCCGATCGTCACCCCAATTGGCGGCTCTCGCGCATGGCCACGCTGCTTAAATTCTTCATGCCGCATTTGGTGGAAAACACCGTCTACGACAATGCCCGTTTGCGGGAGGAGTTAGGGGAGGGGCCGCCCGGCTTCGGGGTCTATGCGAAGGCCTTGATGGCCTATGCGGAGGAGCATCGTTTCAAATTTCCCTATCGGCCCCTTCCGGAACCCCCCGTCTTGGAGGCCGCTTCATGAACATCCTGATCCAAAAGGCGATGCATCGCGCGAATCCCGATCGAATGCTTCAGACGGTCATGGGAGGCCTGATCGACGCAGCCGCCTTTCGCTTCAATCTCGGTTTCGAGCGGGAGCGCTGGCGCCCGGGGCAACCCTTGAAATTGCTGTTCGCCGGCTACGTCGGGGCGAGGAACACCGGCGCCGATGTCCGGGTCGAGGAGATGCTGCGGCAGATGCGATTCATCCTCGGAGACGAAAACGCCGAGCTCAGCATCCTTAGCGTGGATTTGGCCCGGACGGCCGGGTATTTCCGGGGCGTCCGACAGATCCCCATGCCCCTGGTCTATCCCAAATTCCTGTTCGAGGAGGTTCCCCGGCACCACGGCGTCGTGGCCTGCGAGGGAAGCATGTTCAAATCCAAGTTCTCCAACGCCCTCTCCACCTTCATGACGGGGGCCTTGGGCCTCGCAGCGAGCGAGCGCAAACTCAGCGTCGGCTACGGGGCCGAGGCCGACGCGATGGACGAGGACTTGCGGGAGCTGGTTCGAAAGTACTGCGCGGACTCGCTGATCGTCTGCCGCAACGAGCCCTCGCGCAAGATCCTCGCGGGACTGGATATCCGCACCGCCGAGGGGACCGACACCGCCTGGACCTTCCGGGCCGCTTCCCGGACGCGGGCCGAAGCCATCCTTCGAAAGGCGGGGTGGGACGGGAAGCGCAAGATCCTGCTGGTCTGCCCGATCAACCCATTTTGGTGGCCCATCGCGCCCAGTTACCTGAAGGCCGCGGCCCTGAAGTGGATGGGGGAGTATCGGGAGGAGCACTACCAGTCCTTCTATTTCCACGAATTCAGCGAGGAGAACCGAAAGAAATACCGCGATTACTTGTCCGCCATCGCGGGAGCGGTCCGCGCCTTCGCCGAAAAACTCGGGCTCTTCGTGGCCTTGGTCGGCATGGAGAAGTTGGATCGCCGTGCCTGCGAGGACCTGGCGAAGCTCTTGGGGCGGGAACCCCCGGTCTTCGTCAGCGACGACTACGACATGTACGATCTGGTGAGCGTCCTGAGGCGGGCCGACCTGATGGTCAGCTCCCGCTACCATGCCATCGTCACCTCGATGCCCGCCTTGGTCCCTTCCGCGGGAATCACGATGGACGAGCGAATCACCAACATCATGGCGGAACGCGGCCACGAGCGCCTGCTGCTCAAGGTCGACGAGGCCGACCTCGAAGGGGAGCTCCTCGATATCCTGGGAAGGCTCGAAAGCGAGTCCGTGGCCGTCGCGAAGGACATCGCCAAGGCGCTGCCGCGCCAGCTCGAGCTGATGGGCAAGATGGGGATTTCTTTCATCGACGAGGTCCTGCGGGTCTATCCGGAATTCCCCGCGAGGAAAGTCGCCCGAAAGCCGGAGAATTTTCTGCCCGAAATTCCCGCGGAGCTCCGCGAGGTTTTGGAAAGGCATTCCTGAACGTCAAACATAGAGGTGTGTCATGGATGAAACCACAAGCAAGCTGATCCTGCTGGTCGCGGATCGATTCCACGTCGATTCTAAGAAGCTCAAGCCCGAGGACGACTTCTTCGAAAAACTGGGCATCAACAGCCTGCAGGCCCTGGACCTTCTGGGGGACCTGGAGGTGGCCTTCGACGTCACGATTCCGGATTACATTCTCAAAGAGACGACCACCTTCCAGGATCTGGCCAAGGCGATCGAAGGGTCGAAATGAGATTCCGATTGTCCGCATACGAGGGGCTGGGCGAGGCGATTCGCGAGTCGGGCATTCCCTTGAAGTCCCGGGTCGCCTTGGTCGAGGTCGATCGTGAGGCCGAGATCGGGCGCTGGACGCATGGGGAAACTCACCGCGAAGCCGAGCGCTTCGGCGCCTTGCTGCAGTCCCACGGCATTCGGCCCGGAGACCGAGTCGCGATTCTCATGTCCAACCAATCGAAGTGGATTTTCTCCGGCTTGGGAATTCTCTGGGCGGGCGGAATTTTGGTGCCTCTCGACTATAAATTGACCGCGCCCGAGCAAGCTGCATTGCTGGCTCACTGCCGGCCCGCGGCCATGGTGGTCGAGCGGCCGCTCTGGGAAAAGCTGGGCGAATGGCTTTCGCGCTCATCCGGGAAGGGGATGAAGGTCTTTGTGACGGAGGTCTCCGCAGGCGGCGTCCTGAAAGGGGCCCGCCGCTGGGAGGAAGCCCCCGTCCGAGGCCTGCGCCGGGTCCCGCGACGGCGGGAGGACGTGGCGGCCATCGTTTATTCTTCCGGCACCGGCGGACGGGCCAAGGGCTGCCTCCTGACGCACGAAAACTACTTAAGCCAGATCGAACAGCTGGGGAACCTGGTCGAGCCCACCGAGGAGGACCGCTACCTCTCGATCATCCCGACCAACCATGCCATCGACTTCATGTGCGGATTCCTTATTCCCTTGCTTTGCGGATCCTGGGTCGTGCACCAGCGCGCCTTGCGCTCCCAATTCATCCTCTCCGCCATGCGGCGCTACGGGATCACGCTCACCGCGCTGGTGCCCCTGCTGCTGAAGGCCTTCAAACAGGGCATCGAGGAGGAATTGGAGCGGCAACCCGAGGTGAAACGATCCCTTTTCGAATTCAGCCGCCGGCTCTACGAGGCGCTTCCCTCGCCGCGCGTGCTTCAGGCCCTGAAACGCACCGTTTTCAAGCCGGTCCACGACCGCTTCGGAGGGCGGCTGCGCCGGATCCTCGCGGGCGGCGCCTTCGTCGAAAAATCCCTCTGCGACTTTTTTTACGGACTCGGCATTCCCGTCTCCATCGGCTACGGCATGACGGAAGCCGGGACGGCCGTCACTCTCAACGACCTGAAACCCTACCGTGGCGATACCGTGGGTCGGCCCGTTCCCGGCACCGAAGTGGAAATCCGGTCCGCCGACGAACTGGGCGTGGGGGAAGTCTGGGTCCGGGGGCCGAGCGTCATGCGGGGCTATTTGGACGAACCGGAGCTCACCGAGGAAACCCTGGTGGCGGGTTGGTTGAAGACCGGAGACTTGGGCTCCTTCGACGCCTCCGGTCATTTGCGCCTCTCCGGGCGCGCCAAGAACATGATCGTCACGGAGGGCGGAAAAAACGTCTATCCGGAAGATGTCGAGGCCTTGCTCGGCGACATCCCGGGCTGCGAAGAGTACTG
>JADYZQ010000024.1 GCA_020853015.1 Deltaproteobacteria bacterium | reverse complement strand
GCCGGTGCGCCTCGAGTTCTTCGGCGACCAAGTCGAGAGCCTGCGCTGGTTCGACCCCGAGACGCAGCGCTCGCAGGAGGCCTTGGACGAGTTCGTCGTCATCCCGGCGCGCGAGGTCTTGTTCACCGAGGAAAGCCTCGCCCTTGGCGCGCGACGCTTTCGCGAGCGGGCCGACGACCTGGGCCTTCCGAAGGGGGAGCGCGAGCCCTTTACCGACGCCCTCAAGCACCGCATGGCGCCGCCGGCCCTCGAGACCTATCTGCCCCTGTTCTACGAAAAGACGGCGACCCTCTTCGACTACCTGCCGGCGAGGGCGACCGCGGTGTGGGTGGAGCCCGAGCTGGGGCGCGCCCAGTTCGAGGAGCTGCACCAAGAGGCCGCGGCCGCGCGCGCGGCCAGCCACACCACCGAGCGGGTGGTCGCCCCCGAGGAGCTCTTCGTGGCGTGGAACGAGGTCGAGGCGGCGCTCGAGGCCCGCAAGGCCTGGACCTACACCGAGCTGAGCGCCGGTCCCGAGGTGGCCCGCTTCGCCACGCGCGGCCACGAGGAGCTGAGCGCCCTGCTCAAGCACGCCCATTTGAGCGAAGGGATGCTGAAGCCTCTGACCGACCGGCTCAAGGAATGGCTTCGAAGCGGGACCCGGATACTGATGGCGGCGGGCACGCATTCCCAGCGCCTGCGCCTCCAGGACCTGCTGGAGCGCGCCGAGCTGAGGCTGCGCGACCTGCCGGGCGGCTTCCCCGAGTTTCAGGACCTCAAGGAACAAGCCCCGACGATTTACGTCTGCGAGGGGCACCTCTCGCGGGGCTTCCTGTGGGAAGGCGAGGGGCTGGCCCTGCTCACGGACCAGGAGATCTTCGGCGAGAAGCAGCGCCGCCGGAAGGCGGAGCCGCGCAAGGCCGAGGCCTTCACCACCTTCGAGGAGCTGAGCGAGGGCGACTACATCATCCACGAGCAGCACGGGCTGGGCGTCTACCGCGGGCTGCAGACGCTCAACCTCGACGGCCACCCCAACGATTTTCTCCTGCTGGAGTACCTCGGCGCGGACAAGCTGTACCTGCCGGTCTACCGCCTCAACCTGGTCAGCCGCTACGCGGCCCAGGAGGGCCACGTCCCGCGCTTGGACAAGCTGGGGGCGGGCCACTGGGAGAAGAGCAAGACCAAGGTGCGCAAGGCGCTGCGCGCCATGGCCGGCGAGCTGCTTCAACTCTACGCCGAGCGGGCCAGCCTGCGCGGCCACGCCTTCAGTCCGGGCGGGGTGCTCTACGAGGAGTTCGAGGCGACCTTCCCCTTCGAGGAGACGCCCGACCAGCTGCGCGCGATCCGCGAGGTCAACCAGGACATGGACGCCGAGCGCCCGATGGACCGACTGATCTGCGGCGACGTCGGCTTCGGCAAGACCGAGGTCGCGATGCGCGCCGCCTTCCGCGCCCTGCTCGACAACAAACAGGTGGCGGTTTTGGTGCCGACCACGGTCCTCGCCTTGCAGCACGAGCGGAATTTTCGGGCGCGCTTCCAGAACTTTCCGGCGACGATCGAGATGCTCTCGCGGATGGTGCGGCCGAAGCAATACCAAGACGTCGTCGAGCGCCTCGCCAAGGGCAAGGTCGACATCGTGATCGGCACGCACTCCCTCTTGGGCAAGGAGATCCGCTTCAAGGACCTGGGCCTGGTCATCGTCGACGAAGAGCACCGCTTCGGCGTCGCGCAAAAAGAGAAGATCAAGAAATTTAAAAAGCTGGCCGACGTGCTGACCCTGACCGCGACCCCGATCCCGCGCACGCTCAACATGTCGCTCTCCGGGATCCGCGACCTCTCGGTCATCGCCACGCCGCCGGTCGACCGCCTCTCGATCCAGACCTTCGTCGCGCCCTACAACGAGCAGCTGATCCGCGAGGCCGTCCTGCGCGAGCTCTCGCGCGGCGGGCAGGTCTACTTCATCCACAACCGGGTCCAGGACATCCTCGACGTCAAGAAGCGGCTGGTCGACTTGGTGCCCGAGGCGAAGGTCGAGGTCGGCCACGGGCAGATGGAGGAGGGGAAGCTCGAGGAGGTCATGATCCGCTTCGTCAACCGCGAGTTCAACGTCTTCCTCTCGACGACCATCGTCGAGTCGGGGCTGGACATCCCCTCGGCCAACACGATGGTCGTCAACCGCGCCGACACCTTCGGCCTGGCCCAACTCTACCAGCTGCGGGGCCGCATCGGGCGCTCCAACCTGCGGGCCTACGCCTACCTGATGATCCCCGGGCAGGAGGCGATCACCCCGCGGGCCCGCGCCCGGCTGGCGGTCTTGCAGCGTTACACGGACCTGGGTTCCGGCTTCAAGATCGCCGCCCACGACCTCGAGATCCGCGGCTCCGGCAACCTGCTGGGCCCCGAGCAGTCGGGGCACGTCGCGGCGGTGGGCTATGAGCTCTACACGCGCCTCTTGGAAGAGGCGATCATGGACGTCAAGGGCGAGGTGCGGCGCGAGGCCCCCGATCCGGAGCTGCAGCTCAAGCTCTCCGCGGCGATCCCCGAGGACTACATCCCCGAGACGACGATGCGCCTCACCCTCTACAAGCGCCTGGCCAGCGTCGCCGACGAAGCAGAGCTGGACGCCCTG
>JADYZQ010000023.1 GCA_020853015.1 Deltaproteobacteria bacterium | reverse complement strand
GTGACGCCTTCGTCGCCCAGCACCACCTTGATCGCCAGGCAGTTTTGCCGGGGCAAAAACTCGATCTGATAGCCGAATTGAAGAAAGCCTTCGTCGCCCTCCTCTTCCCGGATTGCCTTGGAAAGTTTTTCAAACATACGCGGATGTTGCGGTGGATCGCGGTCTTGCATCGGACCGCACATACTAGTGGAACTCTTGGGAAATTGCCAGAGATGGATCGTAGGAAATTCGGACGGTGCGCGAAGGGCATCGCATTGGAATTTCCCTTAGGATGAAAACGCGCGCCCATTCAAAATTCATCAAAATTCAATTATAACTATATGATTTAATTATATTTTTACATAAGTCCCCATAAAGGACCCTTCCCAATCCCCCTGAAAGTCCAAAATAAAAACCTCCTCCCCGCCTACCTCCGGCGCATTTTTGCGGCTGGCATGACCTCTGCATATTTTTCCGAGAAAGGAGGCCCCATGCGATTCTTCGTGATTGTCCTCATTTTTTATTGTTGTTTGCCGGCCTGCATGCCCCTTCCCGTCCTCCCGCAACGCGGGGAGTTCGACCTCAACCAGCCAGCTTCCGACAAGGTGGAAGACGGATCGAAGCTGGAGATCTATCTGCCGGATGTCGGGCAAGGCGACGCGACGCTGCTGCGTAGCCCGGGCGGGAAGACCTTGTTGATCGATGCGGGCCCGCCGAGCGCCGCGCAGGGGCGCCTGCTTCCGTTTTTAAGGGAATTGAAGATACAGCGTTTGGACGCGCTGCTCGTCACCCATTACGATCTGGACCACTTGGGCGGCGTACCGTCGTTATTGGCCGGCAAGGACGGCGAAATCGGCACCCCGGACGACATCGCCGTGGGCATCGCCTACGATCGCGGGGGGACACCTTGGGACAACAGTCCGGGCTTTGGGGACTATTTAGCGGCCCTGGCGGAGGCGGGCATCCCCCGCCAAAGCGTGGAAGCGGGGCAGTCCCTGCCCCTGGACGAAGCCGTGGAGATCCGCTGTCTGGCTGCCAACGGCGTGGTGGCCGCTCCCGGCGGCACGCCGGTGACGGTGGACCTGACGCCGGCGACCTATGTCGGAAAAGAGAACGCGGCATCGATCGCCCTACTGGTCGAATTTGGAGATTTCCGCTATCTCACCGCGGGAGACCTGACCGGAGGCGGCTCGCTGGACGGATTTCTGATGCCGGATGTCGAGTCGGTGTTGGCGGAGTCGACGGGCAGGGTCGACGTCGTGCATGCGAACCACCACGGCAGCCTGAGCAGCTCGAACGCGTCGTTCGTGGAGGCCACGGCGCCCAGTGCGGTCATGGTGCAAGCGGGTAAAGACAACAACTATGGACATCCGAATCCGGAGGTACTGTCCCGATGGAGAAGTATCGGCGCGGAGGTGCATTCGACGGCGGAAGGGACAGGATTCAGGCTGGAGATTTGGGGAAATGGGTTTGAAATCCTTCCCATCGCTCCTTGACGAAGCTTGAATAGGCTAAGCGAAACTTCGAAACATCGAAATTGCGCGCGTTGCTCCGACAATGCTCGAGGGAGAAAATCTCCCGCCGCTCCTCGAAGGCACGCACGGCGGCCTGCAGGGCGGAAACGCTTTGTTCCTGGAAAAATATTCCGGTGGGATGCGATGCCTCGGGCCCGCGCACGGTTTCCAGCGCCCCGCCCCGTCCGAAGGCGATGACAGGGGTCCCGGCAGCTTGGGCTTCGACGACGGAAATTCCGAAGTCTTCCTCGGCCGCGAAGACGAAGGCGCGGGCCTTTTGCAAGAGCCGTTTCATCTCTTGAAAGGGAAGCGCACCGAGCATCCGCACATTGGGGCCGGCGGAGCGCCTGACCTTTTCATAATCCGGACCGTCGCCGACGATCAGCAGCTCTTTCTCCGGCGTATCCCGAAAGGCAGCGGCGATGAGATCGACCTTTTTGTAGGGGACTAGGCGTGAGACGGTGAGATAGAATCCTTCGCGAGCTTCTTCCCCAGAAAAATCATCGACGGATACCGGCGGATAGATCACGGTGGATTCGCGTCCGTAGCAGTTTTGGATGCGACGCGAGATGTAGCCTGAATTGGCGATGAGATATTGAATTCTCCTGGTATTGCGAAGATCCCAAGCGCGAAGCCGCTTCAAAAGCCTTCGGATGACGGCACCCTTGAAACCCGAATCCAATCCGGTCTCGCGCAGATATTGTTCTTGAAGTTCCCAGGCGTAACGCATCGGCGAATGGATATACGAGATATGCAGCTGCTCAGGTCGAGTGACGACCCCCTTGGCGACGGCATGGGAGCTGCTGAGGACCAGGTCATAGTCGCGAAGGTCCAATCGCTCGATCGCGAAAGGCATGATCGGCAGGTAGGAGCGGTATTTCTTGAGAGCAAGGGGAAGCCTTTGGACAAAGGTTGGGTGGGGGATTTTCCCCTTCAAAAAACCGCGCTGGTTGGGAGAAAGAAAATCAACGACGCAAAATAGATCTGCTTCAGGAAAACAATACAGGATTTGCTCGAGGACCCGCTCGGCCCCTGCGTAGGTAACCAGCCAGTCGTGGATGACTGCGATTTTCACCTGG